>JACZXR010000061.1 GCA_022571535.1 Deltaproteobacteria bacterium
CACTTCAAGGTTCCCCGCTACGTGGTGTTTTGTGAGGAACTACCAAAGACTCCCAGCCTGCGGGTGCGCAAGGACCTGCTGCGCCAGGACCCTGCGGGTTTTAAAAATTATTGCTTCGACCGGGAGAAGGCAGGGATCAATTTGCGCTAGCCGCAGTTATCCCTCCGGGGAGAGGAGGCCTATCTTTGGTTGAGCCAGAAGCCCGTCGTGTCTCTCTTGAGCCGGCCGCATTTGAGGTGCAATCGTTGGAAGAAGAGTGCAGTCTCTTAGGCAACCGTTGTCCTCCATGCGATCTCGTGTTCTTCCCTCGATGTCACTTTTGTACCCGTTGCTCAAAGTCAGGACTTGAGGAAATTCGGCTCGGCAGGAAAGGCCGTCTCTTGAGCTTCACCTCAGGGTACCAGAAGCCCAAGCATGCCGTCGTGGAGCCGCCCTACCTGGTCGAGGAGATAGAACTTCCGGAAAGGGTCGTAGTCTATTTGCTTCTGACGTAGTGCTCCGCCGGCAGGCTCAAGATAGGGTCAGAAATGAAACTGGCTGCAATCTTGAAGGTTAGAGAAGAGGTCCAGGAAGAAAAACCGGTCGCGATTCTCGCCTATGCCCTTAAGCCTTCTTGAGACATGAGGAAAAGAGAGCGAAAGAATTGTCTTGACTTTCGTCTTTCATTCGCCTATATAAGCTGCCGATAGTTAGGGCAGGAGGGAACATGGGAGTTGCCCCCTTCCTTCGGGGGAAAGGACCTGCCCGAGCATAGATCGGACTGAGGACGGGAGCCCGATTCTCTATCAGATGGATGAGTCTGTCTGGGAGAATCGGGCTTTCTTGTTTGTGGAGAGTTCCCATCTGGTAGAGGTTTTGGGGTCTCCGATCCTCCGGGAGAAAACACCGGATGGTCGAGCCTATCTACCAACCGAGAAACCCAAGGGCTTCTCCACTCTATCAATCAATCCTCAATCACTTTGCGGAATTCGGAGGTTGTCAAGTTTTTAGTTGAAACTTTTTGAGTGACTCCTGTCTTTTCCATCATGCAGCTGGCCTCACCTGTTGTGGATCTCCCGCCTGTTCTGCCTCAATTGCTGCCACTACAGTGGTGATATCCGTATATCCTTTTATCCTCTTGAATCCCTCCTCGCAGTGAAGCAATACCGCAGCAAGCCAACGCTGGGTCATCTTGCTCCCACGATACCTCTTCACGTTTCTTTCACAGTCTCTGACAGTAGAAAACATGCTTTCAATGGGGTTGGTCGTCCAAAGGGTCTTCCTCAAAAGCCCCGGAACCTTTAACCGATGCAACGTCAGAAGCTCTTCAAATGCTTCCCGAAGACTCTCAGCCGCAGATTCATTGATCTTCCTCAGCCACTTCTCGAAATCCTCCAGCATCTGTTTGGCATCTGAATACGTGTTCTGCTCCAGAGCCGTCTTCAGCCTGCGGTGAGCCTCCTTGCGGTACCGTTTAGCCAGGTGCTTCTGAATATTGCGGCTCTTGTGAATCATACAGCGCACATGAATGAGCTTCTTGCTAAAACGCTCTCTAAGCGCCTTGACGATCCCTTTGCCACCATCGCTCACCCACAAAATCCTCTTCGATAGCACCAACCCCCGCCGTTCCAAATCCGCCAACAACTCCTCACAAATCACATGGTTCTCTGTGGCCCCCTGCCAAAAACCAAGCGCCCGCTTCTTTCCCCCTACCTCAATCCCCAATGCCACCATGAACGCCTCGCCACCTCGATGAATGGTATCAACGAATATCGCAAACGGCTTGAAATCCGATAGGTCCCGCTCCCTAAATGCCATCAGCTTCCTGGCCGTTGCCTCAACAATATGGCGGGAAATCGAGCTGGCAGATATCCCAATCGCCTGGGCCGCATCCACTACCGTCTGGTGGTACCTCCGGGCCGATAACCCCCGAAGCACTTTGCCCAAAAGCTCCTCGGAGAACACCCCTGGCTTTTTCAGCTCCTCGTAGCTCCTCAACCCCATCTCCCCCCTCGGCCCCCGAAGCCTGGGATGCTCCACCACTATCTTCCGATCCCCTATGAATACCGACCCTTGCTGGGATGCCCATTTCTGAATCTCCGGCTTGAACGGAAAATAGTCCGGCCCTGCTACTTCCTCCCGATCTATGTACATGATTGCTTCGGCTACCATCTGACCCAACTCCAACATCAAGGAGTCAAACGCTCGTTTCCCCTGCGAAAGAACCTGGTACATCCGCTCCACAACCCAGTCTGTGCCTCGAAGCTTCTTGAACATCTGACTTGCATTTTTCCTCAGAATTGTGTCTCTTCTCATCTGTGGCTCCTTTCTTTTGGTTTTGCCGTTCCCTGGATTATTCCAGGGGGAGCCACTCATTCAATTCAACTAACTTTGATATAACCTCTTTTTCCCACGCCTCCCTTCATATTGGCAAAGCAAACTACTTTTGGCACGATACCTCCAGCGGTGGAGTTTTCTGCAGCCACTAGATCAGTCGGCGTCTAGCCTACCTACTGTGTTAATCTATGTTATTCTCAGTCTACATGCAATTCTTGGGCTGGCTAACGGCTCCAAGAGGACGATCCCGCTCCCTATAGTCCATATGTCATCGTGCGGAGATCGTCGCTTATAAGGCAAATTTGGAGGCTAAATTTGAAGACATTCTCTTGAAAATTTTAGCGGGATGTTCAAGCATGAATTTTGATGTTGGAAAAATGACCAGCGCAGAAGCTTTGTCAGTACTTTGCCAGAAATATCGACAGCAAAGGGAAAAAAATGGAGCGTAGACATGCATGGAGCGGCTAAAAACCCTTGAGTTTTGCCACTTGGTGACCAATGGTCCCTCCTATATGAAGGGACTGAAAATCCTCGTGTCGGCAGTTCGATTCTGTCCCTGGCCATTTCCAATCCTTTATATTTTAATGATTCAATGTAAACCCCGCCTCTTGAGGCGGGCACAAAGCCGATGGGGGTTCCCCCGTGGAGTTGCGGTCCATTACTCCACAGGGGGGAGAAGCGGTAGCTCTCCCCTTAGGTCGAACACGGGGATTCAAACCCCGTGTTCGATATAACTTGATCTCCAAAACTCTCGCCAGATATGATGCCGCCGGGTGGATGCTCCGGTCTCTCTTCGAGGCAGGATTCTAGGGGGCAGAGAATTTGTGGAGGAGGTCAAGGGAAGGGTTGGAGAGAAGGAAAAGGTGCTGCTTAAGATCAAGCCGGAGGTGTTTCTTAAGAGGGTCTGTGGAATCCTGGGGAAGAAGGTGAGGGAAGTAGTTGGGAGTGGAAAGGACAGAGATCGAGTACGGGCGCGGGAGCTGTTGTCCTATTGAGGTAGGAGGTGTACTGAACTTGAGGTCAAGTCGATAGCGGAAGTGCTGAAGGTGGACCCGACGTGTGTGAGTCGGAGTGTTGCTAGGGTGGAAGCTCGCGTAGAGGACGATAAGAAGTTAAAGAAAAGCCTCGCTGAAATAGCCAAAGATCTTGAGAATGTCACATATCAGGCCGGCCCAATTTATGGAGTTGACAAGCCGCCGGAGCCTTGATAGAAGCCCTTTCGAATAAAGAGTAGTCCATAAAAGCGTAGGCCGGAACTATTTTACAAGGAGGGAGGAACAATGAAGATGCAATACCAGTCAATAGCGAGATACATGGTGGCGCTAATCGTAGCCACCGTGCTCATGAGCGCGGCCTTCACCGTACCGAGGGTGGAGGCACAGACCCGGGTGACCATCGGTGTCACCGAGACCATGGAGACCTTCAACCCTTACGGCGACAGCGTCGCCTTACTCTACAGCATCTGGAGTGAGGTCACTGGGCCTTTCTGCCATTACGATTTTGACAAGGGTGACTATCTGGGACGGTTAGCGAAACGCTGGGAGGTCAAGGACCCTAAGACCTGGTTGTTCTACCTGGACAAGAGGTATAAGTTCAACGACGGCTCGCCCGTGACCGCCGCCGATGTGGTTCACTCGATAAACCGCATTCTCACCGATCCCCAGAGCAAGCAGAAGGCTTCTGTTGCTCGTCCGATCTCCGAAGCGCAGGCAGTGGACAAGTATACCGTCAAGATCATTACCAAGAAGCCCACGGCGCCGTTGGTGGCCTTTCTTTGTGACCGCCTTATTGTCACCAGCAAGGCTATTTACGACAAGTATGGCCCCAAGGTCGCGGACAGGAAGTATATGTACGGCGGCGGCCCTTACAGGCTCAAGGAGCTGATCCCGGGCCAGCGTTTGGTCCTGGCCAAGAATCCGGACCACCCGGAGGCGAAGAAGCATCCCAAGGCGCCCGACGAGATTGTCTATCGGGTGATGCGGGAGGTGGAGCAGAGGGTTACCGCCCTTCTAACGACGAGATCCAGATTGCCCAGTTTATACCGCCCCACCTCTTCAAGCGTGTGGACAGCTCTCCTAATCACAGGATAGCTTCTGTGGCCTCGGTTGAGATCATGTTTCTGGCGATGCAGCCCAAGCCGCCCTTCGACAAGAAGGAGGTCCGCCAGGCTGTGGCCTATGCCATTGACCGGGACAAGCTCATCAAGACGCTCCTTGAGGGCCGGGCCACCCGCCTCGACGGCCCTCTCGGTCCGGGCCAGTACGGCTACGACCCCAATCTCAAGCCCAGGTACACCTACAATCCTAAAAAGGCCAAGGAGCTTCTGGCCAAGGCGGGCTATCCAAACGGCGTGGATGTGAAGCTCTATACTCCGGTGGGGCGCTACACTTTGGACAAGCAGGTCACCGAGGCCGTGACCGCCATGCTGACCGAGGTGGGCATTCGCACCAAGCTGCAAACTCCGGAGTGGCCCACGCTATGGGCCAACGTCCAGAAGGGCAAGGTCCCCTTCTTTTACATGGGACGAGGCTCTGTGCTCGATCCCAGTGCGGCCCTGCACCAGTACTTCAGGAAAGGGGGCTCGCTCCGGATCGGCTATTCGAACCCGAAGCTGGACAGGCTTCTCGACAAGGAGCAGCAGTCTTTCGACCCTGTGGAGCGCAAGAAGTATCTCTCCCAGGCCATGAGCATGATCACCGAGGAGGCGCCGGCCCACTTCATGTGGCGGCACAAGCTGCTCTGGGGTATTTCCAATAAGGTAAACTATAAGCCGGTGCCGGATGCCCGTATCTGGGGCATGGATATAGAGGTGCGTTAGTAAGGAAGCTCTCTTAGCTGCCGCTGGTTAGACAGGGGGGGTGGTGTTTATATCCGCTGCCCCCCCTCGTGTCTTTGCGCGCTGGGCTAGGAATCGGATGGCACGCTGGTCCGGGAGAATGGAATAACGGGGATGCCAGATGGCTTTGAAACTCTTTGAACTTCTCGGCGCTGATGACCGGCACTTCAGCCCTTATTGCTGGCGCGTGCGCATGCTAGATCCCTACGACGGGCTTGCGCGCAGTGTCACCGCCTATCCCGAGTAGAGTCGAGACCGGGATGCCATGAGTGCATCCCCCCTCCTTTAGAGATGCATCTCAGCACTATTTTGGCCCGATGGAGGCTTTCCTTCAGGCATATTAAGACATCTTGATCCACCTTTTTTTGCTACATCTCAAATCCCTCAAGCGTTAAAGTAGAACTTTACTGTTTTGGCCTAGCTGGAGTAGAGTACGGGGGTTCCAGAGGGTAGAGCCTGTCATGGAGCCGACCAGGGTAGAACGTAAGCTCACCGCAATCCTTAGCGCCGATGTCAAAGGGTACAGTCACCTCATGGGCGAGGATGAGGTGGCTACGATCCGAACGCTCACTGCATATCGTGAGTTAATGACCTCCCTGATCCAGCAGAACCACGGTCGGGTGGTAGACACACCGGGGGATAACCTGCTTGCCGAGTTCGGCAGCGTGGTAGACGCGGTAACCTGTGCGGTGGAGGTGCAGCGGGAGCTTGCGCAACGGAACGCCGAGTTGCCCGACCAGCGCAAGATGGAATTCCGCATCGGGATCAACCTTGGGGACGTAGTCGTAGACGAAGAGCGAATCTATGGGGAAGGTGTCAATATAGCGGCCCGCGTTGAAGGGCTGGCTGAGGGCGGAGGCATCTCCATCTCCGGGACCGTCTATGAGCACGTCAAAAACAAGCTCGCCCTGGGGTATGAGTCTCAGGGCGAACACACGGTCAAGAACATCGCAGAGCCGGTGCGAGTGTATCGGATCCGGATGGACGCGGGAGCTGCTGCTCTCAAGGTGGGCGGACAGAAGAGACCTGTGCCGAGACACCGACAGAGGTCGGCCCTGGTTGTGGCGGCCGTACTAATTGTGGGGGTAGGGGCGGTAGCGATCTGGTACTTTTACCTGCGTTCTTCCCTACCTCCGTCGAAGGTTGTCTTTGAAGGGACATTGACTTCCCCTTTGCCAGAAAAGCCCTCCATTGCCGTGCTGCCCTTTCATAACTTGAGCGATGACCCGAAGCAGGAGTATTTCAGCGATGGTATCACTAATGACATCATCACTGACCTTTCGAAATTCTCAAATCTCTTTGTGATCGCCAGCAACTCAGTGTTCACCTACAAGGGCAGGCCAGTGAAGGTGAAGGAGGTTGGCCGGGACCTGGGTGTCCGGTACGTACTCGAAGGAAGCGTCCAAAAGATCGCTGACAGGGTGCGGATAAACGCCCAGCTGATTGACGCCGCCACGAGTCGTCACCTTTGGGCGGACCGATATGACCGCGATCTGAAGGACATCTTTGCCGTGCAAGACGAGATCACGAAATCGATCGTGACCGCCTTGAAGGTGATACTGAGCGAAGAGGAACAACGGCGTGTGGCCCGCCGATACACCGACGTCCTTGAGGCTTACGACCTGTTTTTGCGCGGGAGGTCCTACTTGCTTGCGGGGCGCGAGACAGGCGCATTTGAAAGCGCGGGAACTGTTTGAGAAGGCCATTAGGCTGGACCCAAAGTTTGCGGCGGCGTACGCGGAGAAGTCCATTACTTACTTTATGAATTTCATTATGCCGCTGAGCCGGGACCCAGAGGTTCTGGGGCCGGCCTTGGAAGCGGCGCAACGCTCTGCGGCCCTCGATGACTCCCTGCCTCTCGCCCACGCTCGGCTGAGCTGGGTCTATCTAGCAAGACGGGACCACGAGGAGGCCATCGCCGAGGGAAGGCGGGCCATCGCCCTCGATCCCAACGATGCTGAAAACCATGCGCAATTGGGGAACATTCTGAACTGGGCGGGCAAGCCAGAGGAAGCCATTGGCTTCATCAAGAAGGCGATGCGCCTCAACCCCCTTTATCCGTTCAACTACTCATTTTACTTGGGCCATGCCCGCTTCTTGTTGGGACAGCATGAGGAAGCGATTACGTTAATGAATCGAGCAGAAACCCGCGCTGGAAGTTTTTTGCCTGTCCACCGTCACCTCGCTGTTCTCTATCAGGAGTTGGGCCGGCAGGAAGAGGCACAGGCTGAGGTGACAGAAGTGCTGAGGACATTCGCTTGGGCCTCGATCGAAGATACGCGTCAGAGGTCCCTTTACAAGGGAGCGTTGCTAGAGCGGTTTCTTGACGGCCTGCGCAAGGCGGGGATGCCGGAACGAGTGCCGGGCGAAAAGCCAATAGACTACAGGAGGCCAGGACTGGATTGAGTCCTGCGCTGGATTGACTGGCCCTCCCACACTACGATTTTTTCTTTTTCTTCTTCACTATTAAGAACTGGAGACTCTTTTTCGTCTCCGGAGATATCGCTAACATCTGATCAACGAATTTTTCAATTTCTTCCCCAGACACATAGTTGATGACCAGCTTGGATTTCTTCGCCTGGGCCAGAAATTTCGGATCTTTCAGAGTAGCCTTAAAAGCTTTACGCAAGATGCTTAGCCGCTCTTTAGGTGTCCCGGGAGGTAGCGAGAACGGCCTTTGGAAGTTGAATTGTGAAAGCCAAGCCTTGAGGATAGCCAGGTTCTCCTTGCCCTTGATAACCTCGGTAAGCCGGGGCAGATCCTTGACCTCCGGGTCTTGAGGATTACCGTGAGTGAGGAAGGGGATCAACTTGTCCTCCCCCTTTGCGTCCAGCACAGCCCTAGCCACAACCCTCATGGACTCCCAACCATAACAGACACCACCGAGTTCTCTTCTCTGCATAATGATGCGGATCAGTGCGGTCCCCGCGTAACCAGAGATCACTTTGAATTTGGTACCTAAGGTTAGGTTCAGGATCCTCGGTAAATCGACAGTCGCGCCCACCCTGGTGCCGTCCATCTTGATAGGCTTCTTTGAGTTCAGGACATCCTTGAGCGTCTTGAGGCCCGTGAAGCCCATAATAGCGCAGGTGGGCAATCCCCTCCCGGGGGCACCAATCCAGCCGAACTTATCACCTTTAAACTTAACCGATCTGTCGCCGAGCGCCTGTCCTAAAACATGCGCGTTAGGCCAAACCCCCACAGTTAGGCCGTCTGGTTTGGCCCTGTTGTAAATATAATGGGCAGCATTGAGACCTCCGCGGCCGCTCATGTTCTGCACTATAGGCGTAGGGTTTCCGGGAATGTATTTGCCAATATGGCGTGCAACAGCCCGGGTATAGATATCGTAACCTCCCCCGGGCCCATAGCTCACAATGAAGAGGATGGTCTTGCCCTTGTAAAACTCTTCACCCAAAGCGGTGGCCGAAGCACCGACAACAAAGGCAAGCCCAATGACAAATTTAACCAGGCATAGGAATTTCTTATTCATAATTTCCTGCTTCCGCGAGTTTTAAGCAACAAAAAAGCCAGCACACCTTTACGAAGAATCGTAAAGAGCAACTGGCTTAAAATTATCTATCTTCCCCCTCCGTTGGCCTCACAGTACTCTGGATTCCTTATCAATGATGGGGGAGGCTTTTACTTACTTCTTAACTTAACCAAGGCTCATAATTGGGGCGCGGTCCCACCTCTACTAAACGCATGTCATCGGCACCAGCGAAAACTTGTCCACCGAAGGTCGATCCCGTGAGCATGCCCACGTTTGAGGAGCAGTCGAGATCGGTGTCACCAATGCGGAAGTGGAACACTAGATCAGTGTCACCATCACCGTCCACGTCCTCTTCGTGTCGCCGAGGGTTTCCTTGCTTGTCGGTATGTATCTCAAGAGCGTAGGCGAAGGTCACCGTGGTGTGATCCACCTGCATGGCTCAGTATGGCGACGGGAATGACTGCTTTCTCATTGTTGCAATTGATGGAGTTAGGGCCGTTGCCA
>JACZXR010000062.1 GCA_022571535.1 Deltaproteobacteria bacterium
TTGGAAACTTAACCGGTTTTGTGCCCGCGGCAAGCCGCGGGATTGCCCAATATTTTATTATAAAGAGATTCAAGGCGCTTGCATGGAGGCACAATCACACAAGAAAGCTTCCCAAGGACCAGAGGATCGTCACGGCAAAACGGGTTGAGGAAGCAGTCCTCGGGTTCCATGATAGCTTATCCGGGCTTCTAAGACTCGTGAAAAAGTTGCACTGCTCATGGACGTGGACCATCGCCTTGAACATCTAATAGCCTACAATAGGCTTGCAGTGCAGCTTAAAATACTGAGCTTCAGGCATACGAGAATTTGGCAAGTGAACTGCGCGAACTGGGCAGGCTGCTCGGTGGCCGGCGGCATAGCTGAGTCGGTGGACTAAACGTTAAAGGAACACAGGTCGTGGCACAGACTCCAACAAAGCAGTTTATGCAGTTCTGGAAGGTCGCCAACGTGATGGTCGGTGTTGCCGTTCTTCTCTTCACCTTCTCCGTGTTTCCCGCCCGCACAAAAGCTGATTTCGAAGAAGGTAGGCAGGCTTATAACAAAGGAGACTACGTAATAGCAGCGGAAGAGTTTCGTAATTTGGCAGATCCCGGGATAGTCAGAGAATCTGATAACTCTAAATCCGTAATAGAAGGAATCTGGGATGGTTTCATAGGGTTTCTCCCCTGGGCATGGGAGAAAATAAGTGGCAGCGCAAGACCCAGAAATGGACATGCCCCAGCGCAGTTATATCTTGGTATGATGTATGCGTTAGGACGAGGCGTTCCGCAGGACTATTCAGAAGCATTCAAGTGGTTTTCCCTGGCTGCGGAACAGGGAGATGCTGCGGCGCAAAACAGTCTTGCAAGTATGTATATCGACGGAAAGGCTGTTCCGCAGGACTATGCAGAAGCGCTCAAGTGGGTTCGCATGGCTGCGGAACAGGGAGATGCTGATGCACAGAACAACCTTGCGCGGATGTATGCGCTAGGACGAAATGTTCCGCAGGACTATGCAGAAGCGCTCAAGTGGGTTCGCATGGCTGCGGAACAGGGACATGCTGCAGCGCAAAACAGTCTAGGTATGATGTATTTCAATGGACAGGGAGTCGCAAAGGACTATGTCCAAGCACATATGTGGTACAACCTCGCAGCAGCACAAGGACATGATGCAGCAAAAAATAGCCGAGGTATCGCTGAAAAACTGATGTCCCGTAATCAAATTGAAGGAGCACAGCGACTGGCGACTGAATGGATGGAGAAACAATTTAAGAAATCAACTGGAGAGAGATGACAGAGAGGGCAGTGCAAATGAAGTAACCACTGATCAGTGCAATGACGTGGCGGTGGCGCAGGAAGGCAGGCTGAAGGCCAGAGTTCTGGAAGTATACGGCAGTCCAATCGAGCCGCCTTTTTCGTTTCAGGCAACACTAGGACTCTGTTAAAGCGTCGATCAATTGAGTCTTGGGGTGATTGAAAACCCTTTCCCATATGATATCGGTACCCTCGAAAGAGCCTCTCCAGGCTTTGAGCTATCCGGAACCGCTGCGATTGAACATTATCGTTCCCATAGGCTACAGGGCCTATGAGCCCGGCCCCCCCACCGCTTTCCGCTCGAGGAACTGATCCATTTTGACCGGTATGACATGCGTAAGTTTTTACAACATGAGTATTTCCTGAAATACTTAGACCGGATCCATGGCTTGGGCAGGCCAGCCTATAGAGTGGCCATCGGGGAGGATAAGGGATAGAGGCCTTAAAGTTATGAACCATGAGATCACGGATGTAACGTCGGGGAAATGCCCTCCTCCGTGGGAGCGCCTACTAAAATCCAGCGGCGAATGATCTCTTTCTCGTTGGCCGGAAGGGGGTCCTCCCCCTCTTCCTCATTCGGCATAATTTCATCATCCACTGCCTGGAATAGCTTAGACTCATTGGGATCACCGCGAACAATCATCTCCCGATTAGAGCTAAGCTTTTCCAAATCAAGCACGTAGTCAAAATCCCCATTTGGCTTCGTCCACGTGCGAACACCTTCTGGTCCGTGACACTTTGCGCACTTATTCATAAAGATTCTTTTCACCTGTTTTGCGATTTCCACCTTCTCTGCCCGAGTGGGCCTAGCTGGGTCACCATCTGCAATAGAATAGATTCCAAAAATCAGCAGGAATACGCCAAGAAACCTTGTCATCACCTTCCCTTCCTCTTTGCCCTTTTTTCCGCCACCCGGTAGGCTGAGCTGTCATCGCCGCGCGGCAGAGCCTACTCTTATGCCCGGCCTTGTGCTGCTTGTCAACGCCGTCAAGAAGTGACCTCAGGATGCAGGACGCAATTGATTCGATGTAAACCCCGCCTCTTGAGGCGGGCACAAAGCCGATGGGGTTTCCCCCCGTGGAGTCGCGGTCCATTACTCCACAGGGGGGAGAAGCGGCAGCTCTCCCCTTTGGTCGAACAAGGGGATTCAAACCCCCTGTTCGATATAACTTGATTAGCCCTTACAATTGCATCCTGGCGGCTTTACGCCGAGGAAAGCCAAGCCCAGAGCAGCTCCCGGCCCAAAAAGAATTGACAAATTTCGCCTCTGTCGCCCGGGGGAAATAAAGAGAGGGGCTTAGTAGTGGTTGGTTAAAGGTCGCCTATCACTTGCTACCATTTCCGCTGTCATAATGAGCTGGGAGGGCATGAACCAGGGAGAAAGAGGAGAGACAAGTTTCTAGAAAAATAGAGCTCTTCTCTCTTCTGCTCCATGTGAATCAGCACTCAAGAAGAATCCGCATTTGCTCTCTACTGTCCGAATTCTTTAACCGGGGAGGAATGGATCAGGAACTGGGTGCTTCGAGGCGATATTTTAAGGACGCCTCAAGCGATTCGTTGGCGTTGCTCGAGTCCATTGCCGCTGTACACAATGGTGCGGTTTCAGAAGATAGTCGGTGCTAACGGGGCCTTGGTCTAGGAGCCGTCTTCACAGACGTGGGACCAAATAGATTGGGGTTCATGCTCCTGGACAGAGCCTCTTCCCTGCTTACAATTCCACGCGTGACCAATTCCACCAGTGCCATGTCCATGGTCTGCATGCCGTCCTTCTGGCTCACCTGCATGGTGCCCGGTAACTGATGGATCTTTTCCTCACGGATGAGGTTTCGAACCGCTACGGTTCCGGTCATAATTTCCACGGCCGCCACCCTACCCCCTGCCTTTTTCTTGAGCAGGGTCTGGGTGATGACCGCCTCGATGGACTCGGCAAATTGTGTGCGAATCTGAGCCTGCTGAGCCGGAGGAAAAACGTCAATGATCCTGTTCACCGTGTCGGGTGCACTGGAGGTATGGATGGTCGCGAAGACCAGATGCCCGGTCTCGGCTGCAGTCAGCGTCAGCTGAATCGTCTCCAGGTCACGCATCTCCCCGACCAGTATAACATCAGGATCCTCTCGTAGGGCTGACCTCAGGGCATTGGCAAAAGAGTGGGTATGGGCCCCAAGTTCTCTCTGGTTAATCAGACACTTTTTCGATTTGTGGACAAACTCAATAGGGTCCTCAATAGTGAGGATATGGCCTTCAAAGTCGTCATTGATAAAATCGATCATTGCAGCCAGAGTAGTGGATTTTCCCGAACCTGTCGGACCGGTGATCAGGACCAACCCTTTCTCTCTCTGACAGAACTCCTTCATAATCCGCGGCATTCCCAACTCATCCAGGCTTAGGATCTTTTCGGGAATGGTGCGGAAGACCGCAGCCTCCCCATGCTGTTGCATAAACACGTTGACCCGGAAGCGGGCCACGTCTCCCAGGGAAAAGGAAAAATCCACATCACGGGTCTTCTCAAAGGCCTTACGATGCGCATCATTCATGATGTCAAAAAGCATAGTGTGAACCTGCTCCTGAGTCAGCGAATGATGGTCCAGCTTTTTCAAATCACCATTGATGCGCACCCTGGGAGGTTCGCCAGAGCTCAAGTGGCAATCCGACGCACCCTGTTCCACAGCAAAGGCCAGTAGTTTAGTAATATCCATAAGAACACCCTCCCCCCGTCGCAGTAGCTGATAGTCTTCGGGCAGCAAATACGGTGCCAACATGCCAAATCCCACATTCAGACATTAAAGTACCTATTTTCCAGGCAAATAGTGTCGAAATTTGACACCGGTTACTATTATATCTTGCCTTTTTTACTAAAAGCGGCTACGAATGCCTCAATCCAAGGTAGGTAAAATGGGCTTGTCAGGAAAAGTTGCTCTAATCACCGGGGGGGGAACCGGCATTGGCAAGGCCATCGCTGAGGCCCTGGCTAAAGACAGAGCCCGTGTAGCCATAGTCTCCCGTAACCCCTCTCATCTCGAGACTGCCAAGGCCGCATTACAAGGCCTGTGCCATTCTGTCCTGACCATCCAGATGGACGTCAGGAAAAAAGCGGAAGTTCAAAGTGCCGTTGGCAAAGTCCTTGATACCTGGGGATCCATCGACATCCTCGTCAACAATGCCGGCCTATCCGGCCTCAATCCGATCAACGAGCAGGATGACAATCAATGGTATGATATCCTGGAAACCAACCTTAGCGGGCTTTATCTCATCACCAAAGAAGTCTTGAGGGTCATGAGAGACAACCACAACGGCCGAGTCATCAACATCTCTTCAGTATTAGGAAAATTCGGCGTGGCAGGATATACCGCTTACTGCGCCAGCAAACATGGGGTGATCGGTTTCACCAAGGCCCTTGCCCTGGAGGTCGCAAGCCGCGGCATCACCGTGAACACGATCTGCCCTGGTTGGGTCGACACGGAGATGGCCCGTTCAGGCATGGACCAAATTGCTGCCACCCAGGGTATAAGCGTAGAGGAATTTAAAGAACATGCATTAGAAGCAGTCCCTATAAAGAGATTCCTTGAGCCAGAAGAGGTGGCTCAGCTTGTTCTCTTCCTCGCCTCCGATAAGACCGGTGGCATCACCGGCCAGGCGATCAACATCTGCGGCGGACAAACGATGGTGTAAAGGCATAGAGTGGCGCGACCTCAAGACTGTAGCAAGGAGTTAAGGGGTGACATCATTCGCATGCTTGTCGAAGGGGCTCCGGTCATCCGAGAGGGTCGCCTTCCTGCATCGATATCCTTATTATCAGAAGACCACATCGCCGCGAAGGTTCAGGAGCTGTTGCAGGATTAATCTGCCTGCCTCCGGCAAGACCTTTATCCCTTGGGTGAGCAAAGCCATAGGGGCTGTTGGCTTGCCTCTTTAAATTTTTTAAGGTGGTCAACACACAACGTAGATGTCTCAAAGAGAAGCGACAAGCCACCCAATCGAACGAGGAAACTGGTCCAGTGTCTTGGGCTTTACCCTCGCAGCCATTGGTTCAGCTATAGGGCTGGGAAATGTGTGGCGCTTTCCCTATATCACAGGCAAGTATGGCGGCGGGGCCTTCGTACTTGTCTATATCGGCTGTGTCCTGGCTGTCGGTATCCCCATCATGCTGGCCGAGTTTTTGATAGGCCGAAAGACTCAGCGCAACTGTGTTGGCGCCTTTCAGAAGCTTCGGCCGGGCTCACCTTGGGTGGTCACAGGCTGGCTCGGAGTCATAACCGGCTTCGTGATTCTCTCGTATTATTCGGTGGTAGGGGGATGGGTTCTCCACTACGCCTTCCTTTCTCTCAAAAACAGCTTTACCGATAGGCCTCCCGAAGAGGTCTCGGCAATGTTCTCCGGACTCCTTGGTAGCCCCTTCCTCCAAATCTTCTGGCACACCATCTTTATGCTTCTCACCATCATTATCGTTGCCAGGGGAATCTACGGGGGAATTGAACGAGGCAATAAAATTATGATGCCGGCTCTCTTTCTCCTTCTATGCGGTTTGCTGGTCTATGCCCTTCAATCGGACGGTGCAAAGGCCGGCCTTGATTTTCTTTTAAGTCCCCGTTGGGATCAGATGAGCCCAACAGGGGTTTTGGAGGCACTCGGCCAGGCCTTTTTCTCCCTCAGCCTTGGCATGGGGGCGATGATTACCTATGGTAGCTATCTCAGAGGAGAGGCCAACCTGTTCCGATCATCATTCTACGTTGCCATTGGAGACACCCTGATAGCAATTCTGGCTGGGTTTGTCATTTTCCCCCTGGTTTTCACCTTCAATCTTGAACCTTCAGCGGGTCCGGGACTGATCTTTCAAACCTTGCCCGTTGCCTTCTCTCAACTCCCCGCAGGCGGCCTCGTTGCCCTCGCCTTTTTTTCCCTTCTCACCTTTGCTGCCCTGACCTCGGCCATCTCCTTGCTGGAAGTTGTTGTCGCTTATTTTATTGATGAGAAAAGGTGGGGTCGTACAAAAACAGCCTGGCTGATAGGGGGGATTATCTTCCTGTGCGGTATCCCCTCCGCCGTTTGGGGGTATTTTCTCGGCCTTATGGATCAAATCGCCACGAATTACCTCCTGCCCATTGGAGCTTTGCTCATCGCCATCTTCACAGGATGGGTCCTCACCCACAGCGAGAGGCGATCTGAGTTCGAGAGCGGAGAGATTCGCGCCCTTCCCTACCTCAGCTGGTCGTTCCTCATCAGATTTGTCAGTCCTGTGGCCGTTGCCATTATCTTTATCTACAAACTGGGCATCTTTTAAGACCGCCGTCTGTCACAAACCGGCGCACAAACCTTAGTCGGTGTGACTCCCCCTACGGTCCAAGGGCCAGAGATAACGCAATACCAGACTGAAAAGGATGACTCCACCGCCGGCGAGAGTATGTGCCGAGGGGACTTCACCTACGACTAATGCAACCCAGACCGGATTCAGGACGGGCTCGATGAGAACGATAAGCGAGGCCTCCTGAACAGAGATGCTCTGGAGTCCCTTGGAAAAGAGATAGTAAGGTATTCCCAGCTGAACCACTCCCATGACGGCCAGGGCCAAGATCTGGTCCACGGAAAGTGCTAGTCGCGAGGCAGCTAGAGGGAGGAGAGCCAGGGAACAAACCAGATTGTTGGCAAAGGTTAAAACAAAAGGGTTAAATCCCTTCAGAAAGCGGAGGTTGACCATATAGATGGAAAAGAGAAAACCGCTAAAGGCAGCCACCGTTACACCCTGCAGGTCCTGCTCAGCCCAGCTGCCAGCAAAAATAATGACGATACCCACCATCCCAAAAAACAGGGTCAGTAGATTGGACTTAGCGATGGGCTCGCGAAAGAACAATCGGACAAAAAGAAAAACAAAGATCGGTGCTGTGTATTGCAGGATAATGGCATTGGCCGCCGTGGTGAGTTTGTTGGCCCAAACGAAGAAGCTGATGGCAGCAGTGTAACTTGTCACGGATACGAGCAGGGGGACACTCACCTCCCAACCTGATCGTGTGACAAAGAGAAAAAAGAACAGTGAGGCAAAAAAACTACGGTAAAATGTAATGACCAAGGGGTGAAGTTCTAAAGATTTGATAAAGACTCCGGCAAGGCTCCAGAGGACGGCTGTAAGGAGGATCAGCAGCCTTCCTCGAGAGAGAATGGATTTTGTCAACACAGGTTCATCAACGCTTGACATCTACCAATACCCCACCATAACTTGCTTCTACCATGTACTCGCTAAAGATTCCCGATATGGTTCTCATCCCGGAGGGATTCTTTCTAATGGGGAGCGAGACCGGAATGGACAACGAGAGACCTGTTCACCGTATTTGGCTAGACGCATTCATGATTGGAAGGTTTCCCTTGACCAATAGAGAGTTTCGAGGCTTTGTTGAGGAAAACGGCAAGGCGGAGCCGCCCTTTTGGTCAGAGGAGATGTTCTGTCATCCGGACAAACCCGTGGTTGGGATCAGTTGGACCAACGCCATGGCATACTGCGATTGGCTGAGCAGGCTCGCCGAAAGACGCTTTCGCCTCCCCACTGAAGCAGAGTGGGAGCGGGCAGCCCGGGGCCAAACTGAGGAGAAGCTGTATCCCTGGGGCAACGAGCATCCCTCCGAGAGGCCATTTCCCGGTTACGATCTTCAGACAGGAGGTCCAGAGCGAGTTGGCCGATACGAACCTAACGGCTTCGGTCTCTATGACATGGCTGAAGGAGTCCACGAGTGGTGCAGTGACTTTTACGATCCTGATTACTACCTCCACTCCCCAGAGCGGAATCCGAAGGGTCCCTCTTCTGGAAAGAGAAGGGCCTCGCGTGGAGGCTCCTGGCGTCACCGGATTAAGTTCAGCCGATGTGCAGCTCGCAGCTCCCTGAATCCATTTTTCAAATACGCGGACTATGGCTTTCGCCTGGCGATGAGCCTTCAGAAGCGCCGAGAAGATAGCTCATTGAAGGAAGTTGAACAGGGTCAGTGAAGGACCTATGCTGAGGTCGGCTCGGCCTTCTCAGAGATCACGGATAGCTTAACGTGGGCGGTCACATCGCCGGTCAAACGGATGGATATCTCATATTCTCCTACAGTCTTAATCGGCTCAGTCAAATCTATCCTCCGGCGCTCGATATCAAAGCCCTTTTCTCTCAAGGCCTTATCAATATCCATGTTGGTCACCGAGCCGAAAAGTCTCCCCTCCTCTCCCACCTTGACAGGCATCGTCAAAGAGACCGCAGCCAATTTTTCACTGAGAGTTTGCGCCGACTTGAGGACGCGCTCTCTCTGGTACGAAATGATCCGCTTCTGATGCTCCAGGACATGGCGGTTTTTCTTATTGGCCACCAGAACCAACCCGCGTGGAAGGAGATAGTTCCTGGCATAGCCATTCTTAACCCGTACCAGCTCCCCCATCCTGCCCAGGTTGGGGATATCTTCCCTTAAAATCACTTCCATTAAGTTCCTCCTTCAGGTGACTTGGTCCGGATTCAGATCTTTCTTGTTTAGACGGCGAAAATCGCCCCAAAGGTCGAAAAGCCCAAGCCCTACGACAAAAAGAGTAACAAGCTGCTCCAAGGCAATGAGGATGTAACCGATGCTCCGCAAAACCATCGGGACCTTTTTAAGATGAAAGAAATAGGCAATGATGGCCAAGCCATGAAAAAAATAGAAAAGCGCGCTCATTAGAAGAAGGTTCAAGGCCACGGTCTTAAGTCCCCAGGGGGCAGGAAGAAAAATAGAAAACCCCGACAAGATAAAGCACCAGATAAGGGGCTCGGGGGATTTCCATTCCTTAAGATTTTTAATAGGGAAGAAAAAGTTACGGTATTCGGGAAACCGGTATAACAGAAATACCAGATTAA
>JACZXR010000063.1 GCA_022571535.1 Deltaproteobacteria bacterium
CTCTTTTTTAGCGGTCCTCTTTTACACCACCCTTGCGGGGGGTAGGGTTCCAACGGTACGCGCGGCCATCATGGTCGGTTTTTACGCCTTGGCTGTTCTATTGGACAGGGAGGAGGATATCTTTAACAGTCTCGCCTTTGCAGCCCTGCTGATTGCTTTTATATGGCCTGGGGTCATCATGGATACCTCTTTCCAGCTTTCTTTTCTTGCCGTCCTTTTCATCATCTGGGGTTTAAGGTGGATGCAAGAGGGGAGACTGTTCCGGCACCGGGATGACCACCTTCAACAGAAGAAATGGTTACGACGAAGAGTTCGTCAGTTAACGCTCTACCTCGCTGTCCCTGTCCTGGCGGCTATCGGAACTGGACCGATGGTCGCTTATCATTTTGGGCGTCTCTCATTGGTTGGTTTTATCTCTAACTCGGTCATCGTGCCTCTTGTAGGCTTCCTGGTGATCCCCCTGGGTCTCTTGATCGGGTTTGTTTCTCTGCTCTTCCCTATCTTTGCGCTTCCCCTTGTTTGGTTGGCCAAGCCGTTACTTTCCTTATCCGTCATGCTGGTGCAATTATTTTCCAACGTACCGATGGCCCAGCTCTTCGTACCGACACCTAATCTGCTCGAATTGGCTATCCTCTACCTCATGATTTGTTCCTTTTTGTGCGTGCGCCGAAAAGGACAACTCACCCTTATCTTTGGCATCTTGTTGCTTGCAATGGTTGGGGACGGGATCTATTGGTGGCAGCAGAGGTGGAACCGGAAGGAACTTCGGATAACCCATCTCAGTGTAGGACACGGAGATTCTGCCGTAGTGGAGTTTCCCGGCTCTAAGGTTCTTCTCATCGATGCCGGAGGAAGGTCCTCTCGAAGGTTTGATCCGGGCAAGTCCATCGTCGCACCTTTTCTCCGGTCGAGAAAAATCGGGAAGGTAGATTTCCTTCTGCTAAGTCATCCGAGGATCGATCACTACGGTGGAATGAAGAGCATTGTTGAAGAGTTTTCCCCGTCAGAGTTCTGGTCTGGGCCGATTGGTGCCGGATCACCCCGGTACTTTGAGTTGGAAAGGACCTTGGAAAAACGGAAGGTCAAGAGAGTGATCTTGAGCAAAAGCGATTCCTGCCGTTGGATCGAAGGTGTTCGACTCTGTTTCTTGTATCCGGCAAAAGGCAATACGAAGGAGGCCTCCGTGGTTCTCCGTTTAAGCTTTGGCCAGCACCATTTTCTATTCTCGGGTGACATTAGGAAAAGGGACGAAAGAAAAATTTTGCGCTCAGGCGCAGAGCTCTCCAGCCAGGTGCTGAAGGTCCCTCGGCACGGAAGCTTCACCTCCAGCACGGAGACCTTTATCGCTGCGGTAAAACCAAAGCTGGCGATATTCTCGGTCGGACAACGCAGTCGCTCTGGCCTCCCGCACGAGAAAGTGCTCTCCCGGTATTTGAGAAGCGGCTCGGTAATCCTTAGAACGGATCGGGACGGGGCGATCCATGTTGAGACAGACGGGAAAACGCTCAATTACAGGACCTATCGAAGCAGAAAGAAAGGAAAGTTTGGCACCTGAAAGTCATCTGAAAGAGACCTTGGTTTAGTACATTCTCGGTTGGGTATCCTCAATAGGGCAGGTTGTCAGCCGTCTAGTTCAAACACCATATAGGATCCAGACTTTTTTTTGTGTCGCCAGGCTGATGATCGGTTCGCCATCTGATGAGGACTTCAACTGCAATCCCTGATTCCAGGGCTATCCAGGCGCATGAAGCACATACCGGAATTTGTATTTCATCGGTATAAGCGCAATATCGGGCCTCATCTGATTTGTATCATTGGCAGTTCACCCCGATCCGAAAAACAATCGAGGCATTTGCGGTTTTGGACACCATATGACAGGAGTTACCGACATTTTGATCTTCGGCCTGCAATTATACTAGAGGTGAGTTGCCGATTCGACGGTAAAAGCAGCTCTTTGGCGAGGCCTGATGCTCATCAGGGAGTATTTCACGAGCGGAATAATTTCGGATCGGGGTTCATTGTCACCCTCCTGAAACGATCTTCTGGTTGATCTCTACTTTGTCCTAGACGTTATCGAGTTGACCTTGATACATGCCTTCACCAGAATGGTCCTGGACTCCGCTCAATAGACGATTGATGCCCGCCATCAGTTGGGTTCTTGTGAACGGCTTCGTGACGTAATGATCGGCCCCCATTCTGTAGCCTGTCAATTTATCCACATACCGGTCCAGTGCCGTTAGCAAGATCACGGGAATAGACGAAGTCTCCGGAGCACCCTTGAGTCGCCTCAACACCTCCAGGCCGTCCATCAGGGGCATCATGACGTCGAGAATAATGAGGTCAGGCTTTTGTTCCTTCAAGACAGCAAAGAGCTGTGAACCGCTGTAAGCATACTTCACGTTAAATTCTTCCTGTTCCAGCATAAGGCGGACAATTAGGTTGTACACGATCCGATGCCGATCATGGATGAAAAGTCGGGCTGAACAATGTCGGATCGGGGTTTAGTCTTATCATTTCCAACTGGTGGAAGATCGGTTGGGATAACTAGACAATGCAACTGCTCAACGGCCACACACGGGAAACTTGAAAGGGTAATTGTGCAGCGCCTCTCCCCCGTCTGGCTTGACAATAACCGCCGCTCCCAGTTGTAGGCCCGCTCGGTGGTCCCGTGTGGTGGGGTTGGGTTGGATCACGTGGACCATGTTGCCCACTAAAGTCCAGGGTTCCAAGGGATGGGCAGAAGACTGCGTTCCGAGCTCCGGCCCCTTGCCTCGCTCCCCGTGAAAAACGCTGTCATAGGTGGTGAACCCTGCCTCCTCAATAACAGAGGTAGCCGCTACGATCTCCTCGCTAGTTGTGCCCGGCTTGCAGATTCGGCGTATCTTCTCATAACACTCCAGGGCTACTTCAAACAGCTTGCGATAGATGGGAATAGGCTCCCGGCCGATGGCAAAAGGGCGATGGATTTGGGTAGAGTAACCCCAGTAACTCACCGTCAGCTCTGTCACTACCACACTACCCACGCCGATGGTGCGTGGTGTGGTTCGCTGCCAGGGCAGGCACCGATCGGAATCGGTCATGTTGGTAGTAGCGATGAAATGGATGCCGGGATCGCCGCCGTATTTAAGATAGGCCCCGTACACAAGGGACCTGATGTCGTGCTCGGTCATGCCCGGCCTTAGGTGCTCTTCCAGGGCTACGCAGGCGAGGTCCGTGAGGTGACCGCTGCGTCGCAGGTAGGCCAGTTCCTCGTCACTCCGAACCTGCCTGATGCGGGTGAACTGGGGACCGAACTCGCAGAATTCTACCTCGGGTAGCCGGCGCCGCAGGTCCATGTAGTGATTGTAGGAGATGGTGTTAAGACTGACCAAGCCGATCCTGCTGCTGGCCAATCCTCGGTCGCTTAGTTCTTTTGCCACGGTCTCGGTGGGCGAGCGGCCATACCAGCGGACATCTTCGATGATGGCCTGCTGCTTGGTGCAGGGGAGGTGATTGTAGAAGTGGAGGAAGCAGGTGGGCTCCCCCTCACGGGGAAACACAAGCCAGCATGGGGACTGGGCGATGTAGTTGACTAGGTAATGCACCTCAGGAGAGCCCATTCCTCCGCAAATGACAATCGCCTCCAGGCCTTCTTTTTCCATAGATTCACGTACCGATTGATATCGCCGTGCGTATTCGGCGTCCGAAAACCGTGGAAATAACTCCTGGCCAGTCAAGCCAACTCCTGCTGCCATAAGTCATCCTCCTCCAGAGGCACTAGATTTTAATGAACTATACTCAATCTATCTTATATTCAAGCAAGAAATTCTCAGCATCTTCATAAATTAACTCCTAGGTATCAGAGTTTTTTTTTGTTACTATTTATTTCACTGGGAGAGGGAGGACAGAACTAAGTCCCTCTGTTAGCTCGTAAAGAGTCAAGTGAATGTCCCATGAAAATCAGCAGGGTTAAAGGATTTAGCGACATCCTTCCGGGCGAAATTGAAACCTGGCAGTTTCTCGAGGATAAGGCCCGTGAGGTGTTTTCGCATTACAACTTCTCCGAGATTCGTATCCCTATCCTTGAGAAGACAGAACTTTTCAGCCGATCGCTCGGTGAGACGACGGATATTGTGGAGAAGGAGATGTACACCTTTGCGGATCAAGATGCGAAGGGCTCCCTGCTGACCTTGAGGCCGGAGGGGACGGCCAGTGTCGTTCGGGCCTATGTGGAGGCAGGGCTATATCAGGTGGAGCCGGTGAGGAAGCTCTTTTACCTTGGCCCAATGTTTCGCCGTGAGCGACCTCAAAAGGGAAGACTACGACAGTTCTACCAGATCGGTGCAGAGGTCTTGGGGAGAGGTGATCCTTATGTCGATGCAGAAATCCTCCTGCTGCTGTCCGATTTCTTCGTGATGGTTGGTCTGTGCGATTTGACGCTCGAGCTGAACTCCCTCGGATGCGTTCAGTGCCGTCCGCGCTACCGAGAGCATCTCTTGGTGTTCCTGAGAAAGAGGGAAAGGGAACTGTGCGAAAACTGCCGCCGCCGCATGGAACGCAACCCCCTGCGTGTCCTGGACTGCAAGGTTAAGTCCTGTTTCCAGGTCACCAGCGAAGCTCCATCGATACTCGACTATCTCTGTGAGGCCTGTCGTGGCCATTTCGGGACTGTGGAGCGCTTGCTTACGGAAACCAAGATAAAATATGGAATTAACCCCCGAATGGTCCGAGGATTGGACTATTACTGCCGTACCACCTTTGAGTGGACCAGTACTCAATTGGGGTCTCAGAACACGGTCGCTGCAGGCGGGCGCTATGATGGCTTGGTGGAAGACCTGGGAGGGCCGCCGGTTCCGGGAGTTGGATTTGCCCTGGGGATGGAGAGAATGGTTCTTTTATTTAGTATGAAGGAGACGAAGAGACAGGCCCGACTTGCCCTGTATATCGCTTGGATAGGCTCGGCCGCTCGGTCCTGGTCGTTTCCCGTGGTCCATCGTTTACGCCGGAAGGGGTTCAGGGTGGAGATGGAGTGGGAGGAGAAGAGCCTGAAGAGTCAGATGAGACGGGCCGATAAGCTAGGGGCACAGCGCGTTTTGATCGTGGGGGAGGAGGAATTCAGAAAAGAGAGAGGATTGTTGCGAGATATGGATAGTAAGGAACAAGTTGAGATTAGCCTGGACGAGATCGAATCGAATCTGATGAAGCAGCTAACATCCTGCGAACAGGAAGGAAGGCCGTGAGTCAAGAAACTACAGAAAGAGTCTTCTCGGATCCTCTAGGGGATTGGAAGAGGAGCTGTCTGTGTGGTCATCCTAGGGTCGGCGAAGTGGACCATGAGTTGGTCCTGATGGGCTGGGCTCAGCGGCGGCGTGATCACGGGGGATTGATCTTTGTGGACCTGCGGGATCGAACGGGGATTATACAGGTTGTTTTTAACCCTGGAGTATGCCAATCCGCCCATGAGAGGGCCAAGGAGATTCGCTCAGAGGATGTTTTGGCTGTGCGCGGTTTATTGACGAAGCGTACCCCTGAAAACATCAACTCGAACGTTTCAACGGGCGAGGTGGAGCTTATGGCCCGCGAGCTCAAACTCCTGAGTGCCTCGCGAGTCCCTCCTTTTTCTATAGAGGATGACACTGAGGCCAATGAAAATACCCGGCTCAAATATCGTTATTTAGATATGCGCCGTCCCCGTAGTATCCACAATCTCGTGCTGCGCTATAGGATGTTGAAAAATATTCGGGATTATTTGGATCGTTTAAATTTTATCGAAGTTGAGACCCCGATGTTGACCAAGAGCACCCCCGAGGGGGCCAGGGACTACCTGGTCCCCAGCCGCATTTACCCTGGTAAATTTTATGCGCTACCACAATCGCCGCAGCTTTTTAAACAAATCCTTATGATCGGGGGTATCGACCGCTATTTTCAGATCGTTCGGTGCTTTCGAGACGAGGATCTAAGGGCGGACCGACAACCGGAGTTCACCCAACTCGACATGGAGATGTCTTTTGTTCAGCCTGAAGATGTCTTTCATGTAGTCGAGGGGATGATGGCCGATCTCTTCAAGGAACTTAAGGGTGTGGACTTAAAGAGACCCTTCCCCCGGCTTTCCTGGGAGGAGGCAATATCTCGCTACGGGACGGATAAGCCGGATATACGTTCTGGTCTAGAGCTCGTGGATTTTTCCGGCATTTTCCGAGGGTCAAAGGTTCAGGTTTTTGTGAGTGCACTGGACAGGGGAGGTATAGTCAAAGGACTCTGCGTGCCAGGTGCAGCCAGCCTTTCGAGAAGAGAGTTGGATGAGTTGACTCCTTTTGTAGCAGGATACGGAGCGAAGGGCCTGGCCTGGGCCAAGATAGAGGAGAGCGGGTGGCAATCCCCAATCGCCAAATTTATGTCCGCCTCGCAAAGGGATGAAGTCCAAAAAATCTCTTCAGCAAAGGTCGGGGACATTATTTTGTTTTTGGCCGACGAAGCAAAAATAGTGAATGAGGCCCTAGGAAGCCTTCGTCTCCTTATGGCTCAAAGGTTGGGGCTTATTCCCCAGGAAGGGTTTTCCTTTGTCTGGGTTGTGGATTTTCCTCTCCTGGAATACAGCTCAGAAGAGAAACGTTATGTTGCTATACATCATCCCTTCACCGCTCCCAGTGACGAAGATCTTCCCTTATTGAAGGAGGAGCCTTTGAGGGTCAGATCGAAGGCTTACGATCTGGTTTTAAACGGTGTGGAGGTAGGGGGAGGAAGCATTCGTATTCATCAAGCGAGTTTGCAACGTCAGCTGCTAACTCTCTTGGGGATTGACCGAGAAGAGGCCGATGCAAAGTTCGGGTTTTTCTTGGAGGCACTGAGTTTCGGGGCCCCTCCTCACGGGGGGATTGCCTTCGGGGTGGACCGTCTTGCCATGATCCTGAGCGGGGCTCAGTCGATACGGGATGTTATTGCATTCCCAAAAAGCCAAAGGGCGGTGTGCCTTCTCACCGATGCTCCAACGCTTGTGGACCCTAAGCAGCTCAAGGAATTGGGGATCAAGACCGGTTTTGGCGATTGAGCAGGCCGATGGTCCGATGCCTCTAGCGGGCCATGGTTACCGGCCCTTGTTTGAGCCTTATTCTTCCGCGTAATAGCGGGTGTATTCCTGAAGGTAAGTTAGAGTCGAAAGATCCCGCATTCTATCCAGAAATACTTTTCCTTGCAGGTGGTCCCATTCGTGTTGGATGACCCGGGCATGAAATCCTGATACAACAAAGTCGAGTTGCTTCCCATCCCGGTCTTGGGCCAGTACCCTTATATTTTTGTAGCGTGGCACTATGCCCCTCATCTCATTAATGCTAAGACATCCCTCCCAATCGTCCTCCATAGCTTCGGAAAGGGGTGTGATCTTTGGATTGATCAAGATGGAGAGGGGAATCTGTGGCTTTTGTGGGTAGCGAGGATTATCGCCTACCTCCAGGATGGCAATTTGCCTACTTTCATGTACCTGTACGGCGGCAAGGCCGACCCCGTCATATTCCTTCATGGTTTCGACCATGTTGTCGATCAGTCTCTGGGTCTCAGATGAGGAGATCTGGTCCGGAGGCACAATTTGGGCAACTTTGCGTAAAACGGGGTGTCCTAGCCTGACTACCTTTAGAATGGACATGTTTCTTCTATTAACATACCTCCAATACCTTGGAAAAGGACTAGGCTCTATTGCGGAAAGTGTGGGCTCGGAGGAAACCAGGGGCCACATCCCCTCAACTGCAAACGAAGAACTTTTCTCCATACTTTTTGACCGAGAGCCAAGGGTCTATTGACAAAGTGGAGGTATTAGGTCTAAATTAGGAAATTGTACACTGTCAGGTCCTACGTAGGACGTGAAGAACTCCCATAAGCCGGGAGCAATATTAGAGAAACTGCGGGAGGCGAATCAAAATTCTCAGACGGAACTAGGGTTGTCCTTATGCAAAGTAGCTCTTGGAAATTGACAAGTAGGGGAGCGGACAGGAGCTCTCTTATGAACGTCGGTCGGCGGGTGGACTATGCAGTTCGCGCGCTCTCTTACCTAGCAGCTCAGGCACCAGCCAGGGTGATCGGTAGCAAGGAAATTACGGAAAAACAGGATATTCCTGTACACTATCTATCCAAAATTATGAAGGACCTCGTGGGTGCAGGACTCGTGAAATCCCATGTGGGGTGTAAGGGAGGATTTAGTCTTGCCAGACCGGCGGATTCGATCACTATCAAGCAGGTTTATGAGGCTGTTGAGAAACCCCTTATCCTCATGGAGTGCCTGGAAAAAGGTGATCTGTATTGCCGTTACGATTCGGTTTGCCCCCAGATCTCGATCTGGGAAAGGGCGCAGATTCTTCTGGCGAATTTCCTTTCTGGAATTTCCATCGGGAGTATCGCGGATGAGGAGGGTCTGAAGGGCCGCTTTAATGCTCTTCAAAACTGAAATTTTTTGCTTGTAATATAGATTCAAAAGGTCTATGTTATAGTTCCCCCTGCATTTTCGCGTGTTTATGTCATCCATAAAAAAAGGAATCAGCAGTAAGTTCGTAAAAAGCTCGTGAGGATCGGAGGGTGTAATGCCGTTAACGAATAGTTTACCTGAGACTGTATTTACCACAAAGGTTGATGACCTCCTGAACTGGGGGAGGGCATCTTCTCAATGGTATCTGTTGTTTGGTCTGGCCTGCTGTGCCATTGAGTTAATGCAGACGGGAGGGCCGCGTGCAGACCTAGATCGTTTTGGCTGTGTTCCCCGAGCCACGCCGAGGCAGTCAGATCTTATGATTGTGGCAGGGACACTGACTTACAAGATGGCCAAGCGGACCAAGCTCCTGTACGATCAGATGCCTGACCCCAAGTACGTAATTTCAATGGGAAGCTGCTCCAACTGCGGCGGGCTTTTTCAGCTAGCCTACTCGGTCTGCAAAGGTGTGGACAAGATCATTCCTGTCGATGTCTATGTTCCGGGGTGTCCACCACGCCCGGAGGCTTTGACCGAGGGGCTGTTGAGAATTCAGGAGAAAATCATGAAGGAGCGGTGGCTGGTGAGAAATCCCGTAAGCGCATAAGGGGAGTCACAGAAGCCTATAGACCGCGCTAGCAAACCACGAATGAAGGTCATCGCAGCTTTAGTTGAGCCATCGGCAAATGGCTCCAGATAGAAGAAAA
>JACZXR010000538.1 GCA_022571535.1 Deltaproteobacteria bacterium
GTATGGAGTAGTGTACAGCTGGTTGCTCCGATCTCTTCTTTCATGGTGCAGTCCGGCGGTCTCGTATAGTGACCTTCTTGCCAATTTTCGCGCCACAGCTGAGCTGGGCATTTCGCTTAAACAGGGAGATCTCCAAAAGGCCCCAGCTGTTGATTAGGGCGATATAACCCTTCTGCCCGTGGCTGTAGCTCGGCGTGAGCCCACTAATGGCGAGGTCGCCGAGAGATACCCCCACGTGCTCTGTAGGGATTGTCTTCAAGTTGTGCTCATGGATATTGGTAATCAGGTTACCGAAGCCGTCGATGTAGACAACCTCACCCTGGATGGTCCTACCATCTTTGGTCACTTCTGGCCAGGGAAGTTGCTCGATCTCCTTGACTGGATTGCCCATCTTTTTATGTGATGTCCCAAGGGATAGATGGGCAGCAACCGGTGCAAAGATGTCCCTTCCGTGAAAGGTCTTGCTGGTTGGTTTGATGTGGTAGTAATCGTTAGAAAGTTCGACCATCTCCCCAATCTCTTTGCCTTTAAGGGCCAGGGTGAAAATTCCGTTGTCTGGGCCTACAAAAAACTGTCCTGCTGACTCGATTGCGAGGGCCCGTCTCTCGCTACCCACCCCTGGGTCCACTACGCCTACATGGACCGTGCCTTCGGGAAAGAAAGGGGTGGAGGCACCGAGAGCCAGAGCCGCGGCCATGAGGTCCTGGGCTGGAATTCCGTGGGTTAGGTCCACGATACGTGCGTGCGGATTGATGCCGAGAATGACCCCCTTCATCGTCCCGACGAAAGGGTCCCTGTAGCCAAAATCGGTGGTCAAGGTAATCAGTCCCGTCGTCATGCCTGTTTGAAACTCACTCTAACGGAAAAGCCAGGGTGGGTAAAGTCGCAGTGGATGAGATCTGACGATAGTTTTTAGTCTCTTTTAACTCAGACGGCAAGAAGGTATAAAAATGGCAGCCGGTTAAGGGGAACTCGAGGGGGGGAATTACTCAATTCGTGTCTTTCGCTCGCTGCTGCACAGGAACTACGCTCTTTTTTGGTCCTGCGATGTTATCTCTTCGATAGGCCATTTCATTCATGAAGTAGCCCTCTATTGGCTGGTCTATGAGATCACCGGCTCGGCCTTTGCCCTGGGGATTGGGGCTCTGTGAGGCGACTCCACGGCTCATTCTTGGAACCCTGGCGGGCGTCCTGGTCGACCGCTACGACCGCCTCCGTCTGCTAATTCTCGTTCATTTCTGCTAGGCAATTCCTGCCTTTGTCATGGTTGTTTTCTACTCATGGGCATCCTGGAATTTTGGAACATCCTTGCCCTGGTACTGGTTAGGGCCGTGGTCCGAAGTATCAGTCCCTCTGCTTCACAATCGCTCATCCGCGAGCTCGTTCCTGATGAAGAACTCATGAATGCCGTTTCCCTTTACACGATCGGATTCAACCTGGCTCGCGTGACTGGCCCCTCTCTCGGTGGCGTCCTAATTTTATGGATTGGCGCAGGCGGCTGTTTTCTGCTTTACGGGCTGAGCCTGGTCATTTCCGGCTTGGGGATTTTGTTTATCCGTATTCCAAAAAGGAAAGTGCACAGAGGGGAGGGAAAACTCCTGCGAGAAATTAGGGAGGGCTTCCATTGTGTCTGGCAAGCACAGCTCATACTTAACAGCGTGACGGCTGCTTACGTGATCAGTATTTTTGTGGGCACCTATCAGCGGTTCCTCCCGGTCTTTGCCAAAGAGGTGCTGAACGTGGGACCTGGAGGGTTAGGATTGCTAATGGCAGCACAGGGGCTTGGAGGTATTCTCGTCCTGAGTTTTCTCACACCCATGGTGGAAAAGTGGAATAAGGAGACCTTGATCTTCGTAACGGCCACAACTACACCTGTATTCCTCTTTCTTTTTAGCCAGTCCAACAGCCTGTTCGTCTCGATTTTTCTATTGACTCTAGTGGGGGCCACTGGAGTTGCTTATCGCACTATCAGCCGGGTAATTATTCAGATGCGGGTACCCTACGGTTTTCTGGGAAGGGTCATGAGTGTATTTCAGATGGATCAGGGAATGCGCTCGGTTGGGTCCATGGCCATCGGGACCTTCATCTCCCTTTTCGGTATCGCCCTTGGCCTGTCCCTTACCTCTGTGGTCTCGTTGATTCTCACCTCGGCTATTTTTTTTCTATTTCTCCGGTCACGCCGGAACGACTCCTAGATATCCTTTGTTACAATTGTGCAAATTCTGAAGGCCTGGAGGGGTCCACAGCCACGTCTATTTTTTAAAACGACCAAGACCCCGTTGGCGAAATGCCAGACGGAATGATCTGGTGCCCTTTTTCCATCAGCCGCTTATTGGCATTCTTGGCCTGCTATGGCATCTTTGGAACTTGAGTCGAGTCAATTCACCGTACTAGAAAAGAGAGATTAAAAATGCACCGATTTTTTCTTCTTTGTGCAGTGTTGGGTAGCAATCTGATCCTCGCCCACC
>JACZXR010000539.1 GCA_022571535.1 Deltaproteobacteria bacterium
TCCATTCCATAGATCTTCTGCGCTGTGGCAAGGGGAAGGAAGACTTTTTGGGCTTCAGACTCCGGACTTACCTCGAGGCGTCCTATCACGCGGGTTCTGGTTTCGGCTTCCTTTAATTTAAAGCTCTGACCTATGCTGAAGGAGTGTTTCATCCCCGCCATCCCCGTCATCCCTTGACCGTAATCCTCGTGGTAGATCTTGCCGACAATAGCAAAGTTTTTCCCCTCGTCCTTCTTCTTAAACCCTCTTCCCATCTCAATATTCCCTTCCAATAACTCGTCATCCCGGCTTATGACTCGCAGGGGAGCACCAGGCTCTATCCCTATGATCTCGTGGGGCTTGGTCTTTACGAGAAGATACCTTTCAATGGTGGCGATGTTCTGAATCCCCTGGATCTTGTCCACGACATCCTCCAGGATTGTCTCGGCGCCTCTCGGCCTTATCTCCAGAACGGTGGAACCCTTCGCGTGGTATATGGCCTCCGCGTTCGGAATCAGCAACAGTCCAATTATGAGAGAGATTAAAAGCGCTCCCATTCGCTCCCCGTATCTCCATCTTAAACTGCTAGGTAACATTGTCATCCTTGCACCTCCTTCAATTTAATTTTACTTCCCCTGTAGAACACGACCTATCCAGACTCCACAAATTCAATCTAAAAGAAGGCCCCCGCCCGTCCCTACAAAGACGGGATCCAAGACATTCTCTCATTACCAAGGCAAGAGAAAATTCCTGAGAGGAGAATTACTATTTGACTGAGGCGACGGCCCTTTCCCTTATCCTGGCAGGTTGTTTTCCTTCTCCTCCAGGAAATCCCCACATCCGCAGCCGCAGCTTCCGTATCCACAGAGCTTGGGCTGCTCAATCACACGCAGGCTTTTTTTCGGGCTAAGCTCCACGAACTCCTCACAGCCGCACCCACAAATTCCAGTTCCACAGATCATAAGAACACCTCCTTTCTTAATTTCCTTCTTACTTTTATATGTAGGCTTAGGCCACCTGCCTAACTACGGGCCCTTCAGCCTCAGCCCGGGCCACAGCCTGAAGCAGCGTTGACAATGGCAAAGCCGGAACCTTTTTCCGTTTCCACATATTTAATCTCGATACCCTTAATATGCCGGGTACTTGACGGGTCCAAAAAGAGTTTGAACCCTTTCTCATCCAACACCAGATCATCCGGACGCGCCTCCTGTTCAAGATAAAAGCTAAAGGATAACGAGCCCCTTTCCTTTTCTCTGGCAATGATTCTTACACCAGAGGCCGAGCACTGCTCCAAGGCGTGCTTGATTTTCTCCGCTGCCTCGGCGGTGAGGGTCACCCTGCTATCCGGGATTACATCCAGCGACTTATTGGTTCTTCTACAGTTGCTTATGTCCCGCCTCTCCATACCGTTGAAGTTTCCCTCACATGGTTTCTTGGAAGCATCTTAACCTCTACCCTTAAGGGGAGAGTCAAGCCCCCTGCTCGCTTTTTTTTTGGCTATTGGCCTAAGATGTTAAAACCCGGTCTGGACCGCACCGGCCAGGGTGAGATCTCAGAGCAGATGCAAAATCCTTGAGGAAGAGGTGTCTTCTCAGATCTCTTTTGTATCTTTCTGAGCTCTTGCTTGAGCAGGCTTAGCTCCCGCAGCTTTCGATCGATCTCCAGGATCTGCTCATCGACCAGCTTTTGAAGTCGGGGCTTTAACTTCCTACAGTCACAGCCTTGACCTTTCAAGGATTCAACGATCTCGTTGATCTGCGAGAGCTTCAAGCCGAGTAGCTTAGCTCTTTGAATTAATCTTAGCCGCTCCCCTTAGTGGAATGTCAAGCCTCTCTTTTGCTCCAGATACTTACGCCATCAAAGGTGACTCACCAGCGCCGCTTTCGGGTTCGCGGATAAACGCCTCAGATATTTCTCCGCTCACTCCGCGTGTTTGACGCTGTCGAGGAAACGGAGGTAGTGCTCGGGTAACCCGTGCGCTCGCGCGCCCTCACGGAGTAGAGTGATGTAGCGCAGCGAGGGATTTCCGTCCTTTTCCTTACCATCGGCGATGTAGGTAACCGCCTGGAGCGGGTGGCCGTTGATGTCCTCTGCGTCGACCCAGAGGTGTCGGTAGCGTGGTCCGGGAACACCTTCCGTTGTATCGAGATGAAGCAGGTCTGCGCGCGTGATGCGGTAGAGGACACCCCAAATCTCTGCGTGAGGATCCGAGGCTAGGTTCGCCGGCGCGGCCCTTCCTCTCGGTCGGCCTTCGAGGTTGAAGCGCAGACGGTAGCCGCGCACGAGGCCAGCCCGCGACTCGAGAGGCCGCATGCCGCGTCGCTCGCGAAAGGCGCTGTCATGCATGTTGGCGCCGAAGGCGAAATACCAGACTTGATCCTTGGGTCTGCCCGTGAGGCGGATGCCGTGAAGCCGATAGCGGAGCCGGGCAAACAACCATGATAGGCGCGTCATGAACCCGTTCTCCCAGAGGCAATGCGCAGACGCC
>JACZXR010000540.1 GCA_022571535.1 Deltaproteobacteria bacterium
GGTGCATTTATCATTGGACGAATTGTATAGCGTCAATTTGTCCAATATGAAAATGAAGCGCTCGTCGGGTACGGCGATGAAGTTTTATCAGCATAAAGACAAATGGTGGTATTTGCTGCTATACGTTATTTTGGTCGTACCGTGGTTTTATATGATTCACACGGCCAGCGGCGGGCAGTACACCGAAGAGATGTTCCTGCGACACATGTTCGCCCGAGCCGGAGTGATCGAGCACGGCAAGGATTTCCAGACAACCACGAGCTGGTGGTTCTACTTGCCGCGGATGCGCCACAATGCAGCCCGAGTTGAGTGATGCTAGGGCCTACAACGGTCGGGGGATTACCTATCTTAAGAAGGGCCAATACAACCAGGCTATCTCGGATTTCACCAAGGCCCTGGAGATAATCCCAAGGTTTGCTGAGGCCTACAACAATCGGGGGCTTGCCTATTCTAAGAAGGGCCAATATGACAAGGCTATCTCGGATTTCACCAAGGCCCTGGAAACAAACCCAAGGTATGCTATGGCCTACTCCGGTCGGGGGCTTGCCTATGCAATCAAGGGCAAATATGACAAGGCTATTTCGGATTTCAACATGGCTCTAGAGATAAACCCAAGGTTTGGTCCGGCGTACATCGGTCGGGGGCTTGCCTATTTTGAAAAGGGCCAATATGACAAAGCCTGGGAGGATGGACGGTGTCCCGAATTTAGTTGGAAGTGGTTAGTGGCGACTGATATTAAACATCACTACTTTTCTCTCGTCAATCAGTTCTCCCGACTCTGCGGCCGATTTTTTTCTTCCGTATTTGCCCTATAACGCACGATCTCATTCCTGCATGACCTCTGCTATCCCCCCCTCTAGGCCGCTTCCCCTTTGGATTTCGCTTCGCCTCTGAGGTGAGCTTCCAACATCCATAGATCCCGATACCCCATGATCCTACGGAAATTCTTCTCCCCTGCTAATAGAGCCGCTGCTACCCACCGCTTCACCATTTGCCCATCCCTCCAGCGACTGACCCTGTTCGTCCTCAGGCGCACCCCACTGTGAGGACCCTCAACGATGTTGGTAGTCACCAGGCACCTGCTAAGCGAAGGCGAAAGATTAAGCCGATTAAGGGTAAAAGTCTCCTCCAAGCCCTCCCTCAAACTCGCCGCCGCATCTGGATACTCAACCTCCAGCCACTTGGCCTGCTTGTCTAGCCGCCCTATCCCTTCTTGTGCCTTAAGCCTGTAAGCCGCCTTCATCGCCGCCTTGACCGACTCCTTCATGGATTCAGGCAGATGATCCATGACGTTTTTAATCTTGTGATTACGACAGCGCTGCACCAGATGACCTTTGCCAAAAACCCGATCGATTGCCGAGCGTAGCGCCTTGGAGCCGTCTATCACAAAAAGCAGGTGCCGATCCGGCCTCACTCCGCGCTCCACCACCTCCTCCAACAAAGCACCCACCACCGTGGCATTCTCGGTTGCCCCCTCCCGAATCCCCACCACGTGCTTGTTCCCCTCTCTATCCACCCCAACCACCACAATCACATGGTGCTGTCCAAAACGCACCCCATCGATGTACATAATCAATAACTCCAACCCATCCAACCGCCGCTCGCTAAGCTCCCTTAACTCCCTCCCGCTCATCTCCACAAACTCTCGGCTCACCGAGGACTTCTTAATCCCCACCGTCTCGGCCATCTCTGGCAAGACCCCCTCATAGTTGCGTGTGGAAACATTACGCATCAGTATCTCCAGCACCCGCTCCCCCAGCCGCCCGTTGTGCTGCATTGCCTCATAAGCTGGAATCTCTACCTCCGCTCCTCTCTCACGCCCCCGACGTAGCCTCGGCTTTTTCACCCTCAACCGCCGCTCCGAAAGGACCACTTTCCCTCCCTGGCTCCCATGCCAGCTGATTCCATTGCCCTTCCTTCCCTGATGCTTTGGCCCTGCCACCCCTTGGGCTGAAAGCCTAAGCACTGCCTCAATGCTCGCCCGACCTAACACCTCGATCAGATCGTCTACCGCAACTTTCGACCGCTCGATCAATTCCACCATCGGCAAAAGAAACTGCCCGTGCCCAACCAAAAAATCCGATAGCTTCTCCTTGTCCTCTTTCCCGATGATCTGATATCTTCTCTTCATGGCGACTCCTCCTTTCGTTGATTTTGTCCAACCCCAATTCTAACCGAATCGGGGTCGGGGAGTCGCCACCAATCTCAACTTGCAACTACGAACCGGACAGCGTCCGGAGGATGTGCAAAAGGCACAGGGTTTGGGGGCTAAGATCAATCCCAGATTTCACAAGGCTCTTCGTAAAGCTTCAGGAAGACAGAAATAGAAGCAAGCATAGCCAAAGCCAATTTTAACAAGGCCCTGCCCCCCCTTCACCTACGGGATGGTGAGGACCTGATCCGGCAGAAAGCTGCACAGGACGCAATTCAATAGCTCTTTAATTGAGTCCTAGCGGTCCACTAT
>JACZXR010000541.1 GCA_022571535.1 Deltaproteobacteria bacterium
GGCTTGAATCTCCGTGTTCGACCAAAGGGAAGAGCTACCGCTTCTCCCCTTTGGAAACCCCATCGGCTTTGTGCCCGCCTCAAGAGGCGGGGTTTACATTAAATCAACTGAGTGGATACATTGCCTCCATCAGTGATATCCCCGCGGAATGAATAGAGGCAGCATGATCATCGGACGGCAGGAAAAGGAGAGGTCAAATGGCGAGCTATGAGAACATTCTCTACGAGAAGCAACGGCGCGGTGTCTTGATTACACTGAACCGCCCGGGGGTGGTCAACTCCATGAACGGGGCCCTCTGCCGTGAGCTGGACGGCGCCCTTGCACAGGCCGAAGAGGATCCGGAGATCCGTGCCGTAGTCATTACGGGAGCAGGCGGTGCCTTCTCTGTAGGCGAGGACCTTAGCGACATCGGCGAACGAGAGACGACCTGGCCTTACGGGATTCCGGAGGGATCGTCCCTGGCCGCTGAGTATGACGATCTGCGAGATATGGATCGGGGCAGGACCCTGGGCAGCCAGCTTTACCGATGGGAATACCCGAAGCCTATTATCGGCGCCGTCAGCGGCTGGTGCCTTGGCGCCGCCTCCTGGCTGGCACTGACCTGTCACCTAACCATTGCCGCCGAGGATGCTGTTTTCGGCCAGCCTGAGATACGACACGGTTCCACGACAGACTTCATCTGGGTCCTCCTCGCCGGCTTCAAAAACGCCATTCGCTACTCCCTCACCGGAGACCACGTCGATGCCCAGGAGGCGCTGCGCATCGGCCTTGTCAACACGGTGGTTCCGAAGGAAAAACTCCTGGACGAGTGCTTCAGGCTGGTGGAGCGAATCGCACTGGTCCCACCTGAGACGGTGAAGATCAATCTCCACATTTCAACGCTGGGGCTGGAGATGATGGGACTTCGAAAGGCATGGATGATGAACGCCGAGCTAGCCGCCATGGCACGCCTTTCCAAACGGGAGGAGTTCAACCGGCACCTGGAGGAGGCGAAAAAGCGGGGCGGTCTGAGTGCCTTCCTCGAGGCCAGGGACAACCCTTTCCGGCCGGAACCCTTCGGACCGCGATCTAAATGATAGGAATTTCGCTAATAACTCGAATACGCCTGGCACGCCGTGCATCGAACTTCATTTCGTCCTCAAGGGCTTGGAGACTATCAGAGGTGGCGCCACGATTGAACTTCCTAGAATGAGTGGAACAAAAACGCAATTTTGTCTAGTTCAGCGCGAGAAATGAGCTTTCAGGATCCCTTTCAAATGCTGCAAGATCGTTATGGCGGGTCCGCAAAATCGATGCGATTTCGTTGGTTGAACAATTACCTCTCTGAATCCACACGCACTTTGGGGGATGGCCGTAAAGAAAACTCATTTGATGCAAATCGGCATCCTTTGTAACGATCATCAATCTGTGGTTAATGGCGTAGCTCCAGACCGCTTGATCATCGGCTCTTTCTAATTCAACGTCACGAACGTGTATTGAGCCGGGGTAAAGATTCGTAAGCAGACCAGCTAGACGGGGAGACAAGTTCTGATCAAAGAGAAGTCTCACCCTGGTGGGATGGTAGTCAGTTTCCGCTCACGGTCAGCCGCAAATGCAAGGCAAGCACGAATATCCTCGTTTGTAAGATCAGGGAAATCCTTAAGAATTTGCTCCTCAGTCATATCTGAAGCTAGGTATTCGAGAACGTCGTACACCGTAATACGTAAACCACGAATGCAGGGTTTACCACCCCGCTTGCCGGGCTCAATCGTGATCCTATCTTTATAATTCATCGCTTAGAAATTACGATGATGCAGCAAAAAAGTCAAACTGCAGGTGGCATCTCGCCTATCAGGCGCTCTTAAGGGTGCGCTATATGATCGCCGCACTAGCTGAAACCTTGCTACCTAGGCTAAACCAAAAAATGACGCTAACCCCTTTCTTAGCTCTCTTAGCATACCAGTATTGGACCTAACACTTTCCGTACAGGCCTATCGCCAATCACCAAAGTAGAATGTCCCTTTTTCCGAATCTCCAAGCAGCCCCTGTACACGAGTCTGGAAAGATAAAGGGAAGATTGATGGTCGATTGTTACCCTGCTGGATGACATGGTGAGGGTAACCTGCGACCGTGAGTCGAGGAGGTCGAGCCATCAAGAACCATCCTAGCTTGGAAAGGCCTGAAGAATATACCGACGGCAGAGTTAGGTCAAGAAAAATGACTCTGACCGGACGGTCCCCTTTTTATACTCATTGGCAGGAAAATAAATGCAAAGTCAAGCAATGACCCCATGCCGTGCTTGGCCACGGTAAATCTTCTGCCGGCCTCCTCCCCGATTCATGACGTGATAATACGCCCCAGGGTACTCTATGCGTAATGGTCATGGCACTACCCCCCTCTCTCTATTGGGCGACTTTATCCCAAGTCACGATGAAGCGACCGCAAAACGTAGACTTGACCTCTTTTGCTTTTGTTACCAAAACA
>JACZXR010000542.1 GCA_022571535.1 Deltaproteobacteria bacterium
TGTTCTGGTGGTGGTGCTCTGGGTTTTTATTTTCCTTATCGTTTTAGCGTTTGATTTCGCCGGCCTGGTCAGACAGGAAGGAGCGGCTACCTTCCGCTACGCGGAGGAGGCAGAAGGCTATTACTTGGCGGTGGCGGGATTTGAGGATGCGCTCTACCGGCTTCTCCTGGACCGGGAGGTGAATGTGGGCCGGGCGGAGGAGGGAGGAAACCCTGATGAGCGGGAGGAGGAGGCACTCGAGTATGGCACGTGGCGTGAGATCCCTTTTGGCACGGGCTTTTACCGCGTGCGCCTTGTGGATGAAGGGGGCAAGGTCAATCTCAACCTTGTGGGAGAGGAGACGCTGAGGGCCATCTTTACCAACCTCGGTATTCAGGAGCTCCAGCGGGGCATCCTTGTCGACTCCATTTTGGACTGGAGGGATGAGGATGATCTCCATCGACTCAACGGTGCTGAGGATGACTACTACCTTTCCCTCTCCCCCCCCTACACGGCAAGGAACGGTCGCTTCGATACTGTTGAGGATCTCCTCTGGGTGAGGGGGGTAACTGGCGAGATCTTCTATGGGTTGGGCGAGAACGGCACACCGGCATTTGGGCTGAGAGATATTTTCACTGTGGACGGTAAGATGAAGCGGGTGAATTTACGCACCGCCTCCGCCGAGGTGTGTCACGCGCTGGTGGGGCTTTCTTTTGAGGAATGTCAGAAATTCGTGGAAGAAAGAAAAAATTTATCCGAAGATATTCTTGCAGATCTACTCGAGCTTTTGGGTGTGGGTCGCGGAGAGGCAGCCGCGCGCGGTTTTGTTTTTGTCGCTCCGACAGTCATCAGTATTGAAGCACTGGGATCCCGTTCCGAGTCTGCCTCCCCGCACCGGCTCAAGGGGGTGATCCGACTGCTTGGGGGCAATCGAGGCTTTGAGCTGATCCGCTGGGTAGACCGGGACCTAGGTCTGTCCGCCAGGGAGAGGACGTGATAGTTCCGTCATGGGTTGAGAATTTGAGCCGAGTCGATTTTCTGAGGAGTGTAGGGCTCTATCTCACGTGTGACCGGCTCTATCTCGTCCGCCTTCGCAAAGATCTTTTGCGCGTTTCCGTGGTGGATTGCGAGATGCGCGAGGTGGTGCGGGATGGGGATGGGGGCCCTCGCCGACATTCCCTGAGCGAGGCTATTCGTTCCCTTCTCCCTCACTTCAACTCTGGCCGGGACCCGATCTATGTCTGTCTTTCTCCTCAACAGGTGGTGGCTTGTCAGGTCTACCTTCCTCTGGCAGCGGAGGGGAATCTCGAACAGGTTCTGGGCTACGAGATCGAAAGGCTCCTCCCATTTCCAAGGCAAGAAATCTATTACGACTTTTTGCATACGGGCAAAAAAGGAGACAGGCTGTCGCTTTATCTCTTCGCCGTCCGCAAAAAAACCTTGGATGAGTTGCTTGAAGCCCTCTCGGCCTTTGGTCTCAGACCGACGGTAGTAGAGCCTACGGCTACGGCACTCTCCAATTATCTGCTATTCTCTAACCGTGGGATTAGAAATCCTGCGATGGTCCTGGGCCGCCAGGACCAGACCTGGGAGACGGTCGGGCTGGATCTGGAGGTAAAGGGTCGTTCTCGTGTACCGGCTATTGTCTTCAACCATCGGCTTTCCCAAGAAGACTGGGCTCAGGGTCCGGGAAGAGAGCTCTTTCATAGCTTTTTGCGCCGGTCCCCGGAGTTGTTCGGTTGGGGACCTACTCAGGATTTTCTTCTCTCTATGAAGGGGGAGTCAGCTCAAGTTGAGGATCTCCTATCCCTGGGAAATGAGCGATTGGAGCCAAAGGGGGTATTAGCTGAAGCTGCTTTTATTCCTGCGGTCGGGACTGCCCTGCGCGGGCTCCGAGAGGCAGGCTTCCCGGTGAATCTTCTTCCCGGAGGTGCGGAGGAAAGTCAGGGAAGAGCGTTGATAGGAATAAACGCTCTCCTGAGCGCTCTTCTGCTGATTGGGTTGATTGCCTGGGGAGGAAGTTACCCCATAATAGACGAGATCCGCTTAAGCCGGGTACAGAGAGAGACCAACCAGCTTGGTCCTTCCGTGGAGGCCCTGGTTCGGAAGGAGGAAGAACTAAACCAGGTCAGTAAGGATGTCTCCTTCCTCTCTAAGATGGACGGACGCAAGGGAGAGATCCTTCTGGTTCTGGACGAGCTTTCACGGATCGTGCCCAACAGTGCCTACTTTTCTAACTTGCGGTATCGAGATGAAACAATTGAAATACGCGGCAGCGCTGAAAATGCCTCAAACCTGGTCCCCATTTTGGAACGCTCCCCTTTATTTATGAACGTGGGGTTCAATGCACCGTCCAAGCGGGCTCGAGACAACCGGGAGACCTTTTCCCTAAAGGCGGAGTTAGAGAGATGAAGAGTTTTTGGGGGCGGTTGTCTAAGAGGGAAAGAGGGATGGTTTTATTGGCGTTATCTGTTTTTTTGCT
>JACZXR010000543.1 GCA_022571535.1 Deltaproteobacteria bacterium
TGATACCAGAAAGCCCGACCTTCTCAAGGGCCTGCTTGAGCAAACCAGAGCGGAGTATCGATCGGTAGCGGGAGATTTCGTCTGGCGGCCGCTGCGGTGCACACCCCAACATGATGGGATTGTTCCTATAGTAACTGGCCTTGACATCAATATAAGGTTCGTCGCGAAGACCGCTGCCGTAGTAACCGGTCCATTCGCCAAAAGGACCTTCAGGTCTTCTCTTTTTTGGGTCGGTATATCCTTCCAAAACAATCTCCGCATCGGCGGGTATCGGCAGACCTGTTACTTTTCCCTTAATGACTTTGTAAGGCCTGCCCCGCAGCCCGCCTGCAATATCATATTTGCAGACGCCGTAGGGAACTTCGGTGCATGTCATCAGGAATAAAAGAGGATCACCCCCCACGACAATGGCTACCGGCATTGGTTCCTGGCGGGCGAAGTATTTGTCGCGATGAACCCGGCCATGTTTGCCCGGAGAAATATAACATCCGACACTTTTTTCATCATGTACCATCACACGATAGGTACCCAAATTCACCCAGCCTTCATCTGGATCTTGCGAAACGTTAAAACTACCCGTTCCAATGTAACGTCCGCCATCAAGCTCGTGCCATAGGGGAGTGGGAAAAGACAGCACGTTGACATCGTCGCCCATCTGGACGTTTTCCAGAATCGGTCCATCATCAACGAACTCACAAGGAATGGGGGTGATCGCCTGAAAAGGCCTCGATGAAGGACTGCGATAATTCGAAATTATTCAGCTCAGAGGGTAATCCCAGCGTCATGTTTTTAGTCCGCCCACCGAAAAAATTAACCAGTACCCGGTGGCCCTACGGGTATCCGGGGATCTTGTCAAAGTGGGCCACCGGCGCTGGATCGGTGTGGTTCAGTAATTCCGCGGCCATACCGAATATCCTCCTGCAGGAGGCCCCCTCCACAGCACAGACCTCCCCCACCTCTCCAGCCAGATCAAGCCAGCTCCTCAAGTCGTCGTAAGAAATTTGTAGTTTCATTGAATATTCTCCTTTCTTTTACAGAACGAGAATCAGGCTTTTTATCTATACCTTTTTCTACCCCATATTAAAACATTCTCCGCCATCAAGTTATATCGACCACGGGGTTTGAAACCCGTGGTCGACCAAAGGGAAGAGATGCCGCTTCTCCCCTTTGGAAACCCCATCGGTTTTGTGCCCGCGGCAAGCCGCGAGGTTACCAATAATCATGAATTTCCGACTTTCGATAATTCCCGAAAATCCCTTTTATAGTACAACTGCTGTTATAATGGCCCGACCGTGCGTAGATTCGTGATTCCTCTATATGCCCTGGCCGATGTCTTCCAGGCGTCAGCTGCCTCGGGGTCATCTATGTTGGCACCTTTTTTTATGAAGGAGCACGGCTATTCTCTTGCCCTCGTGGGAATCCCTCTGGTTATCAACGGATTGGGCCGCATCTCATCTGACCTACTCTCGGGTCTCCTTGCCACCTTTATGAGCTCCGGGGTGCTGCTTATCGCTGCGGCCGTTCTCGCGCTTACCGTGAGCCTCCTCGGAATAATCTTTCACGAGGTGATGCCTATGTTTTTAGGCATCTGGGCAGTGCTAGGCCTCACGGAGGCGATGTTTGGCCTCTCCATCAGAAAGATGATGTTCGACCATGCCCCGCCAGCCCAGCAGGGTCGTGCACAGGGACAAGTGGCAGCGGCTTTAGGAATCGGGTTCTCTATCGGGCCACTCTTAGGCGGATGGGTTGGCGCTCGTTGGGGCGCGGACGCGCTCTTTATTGTTTACGCGCTGCCCCAGGCCCTGGCGCTTGCCTTAATTCTTGTTGCGGGAGGCCACAAAATGGGAAAACCGGCTGCCGTGGAAAGAGCCGACGTGTTGCGGGAAGGCAGGGAGCTATTTCGTCGGCCTTCTTTTTTGGCGGCCTGTCTGGCTATTTTTCAAACATTTCTTTTTCTTGTTGGTGTCACGCGCGTGGCCTTTCCATTTCTGGCCGTGACGCGCCGGGGCCTGGCTCTTAATGTGGTCGGGACCATAGTGGGGCTTTCGCGCCTGGCCGATACGCTGGGGCGTTTTTTTGGAGGCCGGTTGTCGGATGTACTCGGCACCCGCCGCGTGATTCTCGTCGGGGTCCTGCTTACCGTGCCTATGTTTCTCTTTCTGGTCTACGGCACGGGCTTCCTTACTTTCCTGATCCCGCTTTCGTTTATGACGCTGGGCTTCGGTCTTACCAACGTGGGTGGGGTAACCTGTGCTCTGCAAACGGCAGGTAGCGCCGCAAAGGGGGTTGGCCTGGGATTGGCACGAGCCTCAAACTCCGCTGGGAGCCTGTTGGGTCCACTCCTGGCCGGAGTGCTAATCCAGCAGTTTGACTTCGAGGGTGGGTTTTTAGCAATGGCCTTGATTTCCCTTGCCATCTTCAGGGTAAATTCTTCAGATTCGATCACGCAAGGCCCGC
>JACZXR010000544.1 GCA_022571535.1 Deltaproteobacteria bacterium
CCCCCAAGTAAACCCCGTACCACGGACTTACGTCTGTGGCTTTGGGGCGCTGCCCTTACAGGGAGGTCGGAACATTCACCCCGTTCCAACCGTGCTGGATAGGGGACGCATCGTTTTCTCACGACGGAATTGGAACGGGGATCATCCCCGCGCTTACGCACGGGGCGTTCTGTGGTACGGGGTAAACTTTGACAATGGCTCCTTAAGTTCCTGGCTCTGTGCACCGCGTTATCATACGCCGTCGCCAATATCTCCGTCATGGCTGGGGTCAGACCTTTATATCTTGACTTTCTTCGAACGATTACCAGGCCAGGTCAAAGACGACAATTCTCCCTCGCCATATTCCTGTTTTAGTCAACCTCACTGTGATACAAACTATAAATCATGGTCTCGTTTCCAGTTTCGCCTAAAAAAGGAAAGCAACTCTCCGAGCGTATGCAGGCGTTGGGCGTTCGAGAGCGAGACATCGAGGAGCAATTTGTGCGCTCTTCGGGCGCCGGCGGCCAGAATGTCAATAAAGTCTCAACCTGTGTCCTACTCCACCACCGACCTTCCGGTGTACGGGTCAAGTGTCAAGAAGAGCGTTCTCAGGCGCTCAATCGTTTTTTGGCTCGAAGAATCCTGCTGGGTAAAATCGAGGCTAAGACTAAAGGAGTCAAATCAGCGGAAGAACAAAAGGCTGCCAAGATCCGGCGGCAGAAAGGAAGGCGGTCCCGGCGTTCTAAGTTGCGAATGCTCGCCGATAAGCGCCACCAGGCCGAGAAAAAAAGCCTACGAGGCAAGGGTAGAGTAGAGGACAGGCTCAACCGCCTTTAGGCCAACCCTTGGCTGTATCCGCCGTTTCCAGCTTCGTGCCCGGAAAAGGGGACAGGCTACTTTTTTAACAATCAACTATGCATAGCCCTGGGTCGCGATGCTGAGTTCAAAAAAACAAAAGGCACCGGTGGCCTGTTTGTTTTGTCCCGGTACCCTACCCTCATTTGTCGCCTGTTGCCTATGGTCGATTGATTAATTGGTTCCTCTCACCTAGCGCTTAGCGCTAGACCGTTTCCCCTCTCGCCTCATTAAACAGATTCGCATTGCCTTTTGGCCTTGCGTCCTCTCCCCTTCCTGATGATCCCTTTTCGAATCGTAGAAATCTCATAAAAATCAAAAAGCAGATTGATCCCTTTGCCTCAAGTTGACATAATTGCAGGTTATCGGATAATCTCCGCCCATAGAGAAGGATGGTCGTTCGGTTTGCCCCTGCGCCAGCCGCTCAAGGCTCTCGAAAGGGGATTGAGCGGCGGCTGTTTCCTGAATTCCGGGGTTCTTCCCGGCCACTCCTCAAAAGAAATTTCTTATCATTTAGCAAGGAGCAGAAAGATGCACGATGAGAGCGGCACAAAACAAGACTTCACCGGTGCTTCAAAGTACATCCTCGATGAAGAGCTTGCCAAGATCGTTAACATTTCCATTGCCTTGGAAATGCCCATTCTTATCAAAGGAGAGCCGGGGACAGGCAAGACCATGCTGGCCCACGCTATCGCGGAGTCCCTCAACATGAGGCTGATTGTCCTGAACGTCAAATCGAGCATGAAGCTTGTCGAGGCACTCTACCAGTACGATACCCTCACCAGGCTGAATGACAGCCGCTTTGGCGATTCCACAAGGACAGTCAGCAATATCGAAGAGTATATCAAGATGGGAAAGATTGGTCAGTCATTTATATCTGACGAGAGGGTAGTCCTGCTGATCGATGAAATAGACAAGGCGGACACCGATTTTCAAGACGATATGCTAGACGTACTGGATCAGATGGAATTCGATTTAATCGAGATAGACAAGACCATCAAAGCGAAATACAGGCCGGTCATTATTATCACTTCCAATGCCAAAAAGGACCTCTCCGATCCTTTTCTGGGCCGCTGCAACTTCCATCATATTGCTTTTCCTGAGCCCGATTTGATGAGAAAGATTATTCAGGTTCACTTCACGGACATCGACAAGGCATTGTTGGATCATTCAATTAAGGCTTTTTACAGGATGAGGGAATTTAGGGGCATTGAGAAAAAGCCGGCAACCAGAGAACTTATCAATTGGATTCGCGCCATGAAAGCAGATCCCGATTTCAAGGTAAAGGACCTGGCAAAAGGTGATATTCTTTTTCCGGGTGTCCTTTTCAAAAAGAGCTCTGATTACGACATTGCCCAGCACTCTGTTCCACGGATAACCTCGTGATCTGCATCGCTGTTTGAATCTGGCTTTTCGGGCGAGGTTATACTTCACCCCGATCCGAAATAATAATCGAGGGATTTCCGGTGTTGAGCGGCTTAGGACACCAGTTACCGGCATTTTGATCGTCGGTCTGCAACTACACTAAAGGTGAGTTGCTGATTCATGCTTGAAACAGGTATTTGTCGCGGTCTGATGATCATCAGGGAAGATTTCTTTGACTGATTAATTTCGGATCGG
>JACZXR010000545.1 GCA_022571535.1 Deltaproteobacteria bacterium
TACCCGCTTGCAGTTGTCGTATCACATCCTGACAAACCTTCCCCTGCAAGCGGTAGTCCTTATTCGAGTTGTCATGGCTGCAGTCGATGAGCAGACCATTGTCGATCTGGGCTCGACGCAGCAGCGCCTCGGTAAAGGCGACATACTCTTCGCCGTAGTTTGGGCCATCCTTGCCGCCCCGCATGACCACGTGACCATAGCGATTGCCCCGTGTCTCGGCAATGACCACCTGACCATTACGATCGATACCCATGAAGGAGTGGGCACTCGATGCGGCCTTGATCGCATCGATGGCCGATTGCAACGTGCCGTCGGTCGCGTTCTTGAACCCGATAGGCATTGAGAGTCCGCTCACCATCTGACGGTGGATCTGCGATTCCGTGGTGCGCGCCCCCATGGCCGCCCAGGAAACCAAGTCGGCCGTATACTGAGGAACGATGGGGTCGAGGAACTCCGTGGCAGTAGGGACACCCAATGCCGTGATCCCCAGAAGCACGCGGCGGGCACGACGAAGTCCCTCTTCGATATCATAGGAGCCGTCCATGTGAGGATCATAGATCATGCCCTTCCAGCCCAGGGTGGTTCGAGGTTTTTCAAAGTAGGCCCGCATGACCAGGAGGACGCGGTCCGCGACCTCCGTCTGGAGGGCCTTCAACTTGCCGGCATACTCCAAGGCCGCCTTTTCATCATGCAAGGAACAGGGACCAATGACGGCGAGGCAGCGAGGATCCTGATGCACCAGGATCTTCTGCACCGCATTGCGGGTCTCGAGCACCAACTGCTCCACCGCCGGCGGCTGGGGCAGATCCTCCCTCACGAGCTTGGGGCTGCTCAAGGGCTTAAAAGACTTAATATGAATATTGTCGGTCAGTTCCACGGGCAAGGTTCCTTTGGTCGTCTTCTCTTAGAATCCGGCCAGTCTACTGACGTTTCGGTCTCAGTCAAGGTCCATCACTCCTCGTTCACTTCGATGTTGAGCGCGTCAAATTGGGCTTGCCTTAAAAAGCGAACTATGCCACTGCCATACAAGACAGTGGTGCCCTTCCCCTGTTTCAACAGGGTCTTGTCGTAGGCCAGCGGAGCCTTTGCCCGAGCCGCGCTGTCGTCTAGATGATCCAGTGTCAAGAGAATCACATTGTCCTTCACCCAATCAAGTACCTCTGGGCTAAGATAGTGCCTGAGGTCATCCAGTCGCTGGGGAAGGGCCTTATCGTTGTCCCCAAAATAGAGACCGCTCGCCGTGCCAACTTGGCGCAGCTTACTCATCGAATAGATTCGCCCTCCCTGCTCTTTTTCCTTCTCAATTTCGGCGGCATGTTCCCTTAGGACCCTCTGGTTTCTGTCAAACTTCTCTCGCTGAGCCTTGGTGGGCTTGACGAGATAGTCCTTCCCCCTGATCTCATCGTCCACCTCGGTCCCTCGGATAAACGAGACATCATAACCGTTTATGTGGTATGGGATTGAGAAGTAATGGCAAGGGTGGTTTGAACCGTAGAATATCGAACCGCAGAATGTCGAAGGGCAGTGAGTTTGATCTCGAAGAGCGGCTCATTTAGTGGTCAGCGTCAAGACGGCAACAAGGAAGCACGTGTCTGATGAAAAAGGCCCATCAGCCAAATTAACTTCACCGTTGGACATTCGTGGCGATCTCAATAATGCTGCTATCGCAGCGAAATTTGAGCCACGGAAGCCGCGGTTTTCCTTGTTCGATATTCTGGTGCGTCAGGATAAGCCTGACTTCTCTATTAACTTGAAACGTAGTTAACATGTTAACTGAATGTCCAACATGTAGTCAACTTGGCACTGAAAGGAGTAATCCCCAAGGTGAAGCCCGATTAGACGAACTCGCGAGCCGTAACACAAGTGAACTCGATTCGGCCTCGTTACACAAAGTGGGAGTGGCTATGCTGCCAGAGATGCTGAAGCCTGCAGCCATCGGTGAAGAGACATTCGTATGCAGCCGATGGGCTCCCCGGGGTGGCTGGAGATGGCGCGTGAGGACAGAGAAGTCGAGGAACCTGAGAGACCCGGACCGGTTACACGACCGTGTTCGGGAGTCGGACGTCCTCATAGTAGCGAAGAAGCGGGGTAATGCCTGTGGAGCGAAGGGCCCTTACCCAACTTCACTTGACCTCTTCTAAATTTATCATAAAAACTCGTTTAAACCGTCTACATATATACCTTAAGTCTCTAATATTCAGTGATCTTATTTTCCCAGGTACCTTTGTAGTGTCTGAAAAAGAATTTTTACTATTTTAAAAAAATCGAGGACCCTGTAATATCGGGTCATGTTTATTCGAAAAACACGCAAAAAAGATTTAGTAACTGAAAAAGAATATTTTATTTATCAGCTTGTCGAATCACATCGAACGGAGAGGGGCCCTCGACAACGTATCCTTCTTAACCTCGGAAGTATGCCCGATAACTTCTCAGATGAAGATCGAAAACTCTTA
>JACZXR010000064.1 GCA_022571535.1 Deltaproteobacteria bacterium
GACCAAAACCAGGGCATTAATTCCAGATGTTTAGAATTTTAAGAATTTGGGCTTTGAATTTGTTTCGGATTTCGATATTCAGATTGTGTATTTTGAGAAAACTGCCGGATTTTTAGAAAATAAACCCCGTACCACGGACTTACGTCCGTGGCTTTGGGGCGCTGCCCTTACAGGGAGGTCGGAACATTCACCCCGTTCCAACCGTGTTGGATAGGGGACGTATCGTTTTATCACGACGGAGTTGGAACGGGGTTCATCCCCGCGCTTACGCACGGGGCGTTCTGTGGTACGGGGTAAACTGCGAGTCGTTGCAGAAATTCCGAATGCTGAAGCTCCCATGACTGTTAATTACGCAGAAGCACGTGAACGTATGGTGCAGGAACAACTTGCAGGCCGGGGCATTAAAGACCCCCGGGTGCTAGCCAGTATGTCCAGGGTGCCACGCCACTTGTTCGTTGGTGAGGAGCTGCGTGACCAGGCCTATGACGACTATCCGTTGCCCATCGGCAATGGTCAGACAATCTCGCAGCCATACATGGTAGCACTAATGGTTGAGGCGTTAGGGCTCAAGGGAGAAGAGAGGGTGCTTGAAGTAGGCACCGGTTCAGGTTATGAGGCGGCAATCCTGGCTGAGCTATGCGGTCAGCTCTTCACCGTCGAGTTGGTGGAAGAACTTGCCCTCAGAGCTCGTATCGAGTTGGCGAACCTTGGGTACCGAAACGTTTCCATCCAGGTAAGCGATGGAACGCTTGGCTGGGACCAACACGCCCCTTACGACGCGGTTGTGATCTCCGCTGCCGCCCCATGCATCCCCCGTCCGCTCCTTGAGCAGTTGAGACCGAGTGGCTGTCTGGTACTGCCCATGGGGGAAGAAGAGCTTCAATCTTTAGTGCGGATCCGTAAAGAAGGTGGAAGGCTCAGGGAAGAGTATCTGGGAGAATGTCGCTTTGTAAAGCTCTTGGGAACTTATGGTTGGAATAGTTAGGGCACCAATGGTCGATTTACTCTCTTCCGCAGTCTATCCCAACAGACACCCGAGGCTTTATGCTTCCTACCACATCACCTTTTTAATGGCCTCCCCTACAGGCTGTGGGGTAAGTCAGATTCTTACCGATAAAATGTTCAACAGAACAACTTCAACACTTGGCGTCCTTTGCGTTCTTTGCGAGAGTTATCTTTTCTCCGATCTTCTCCTCATCGCGCCAAGACCGCAAAGAAAAATATTTTCCTATTTCTCCGAACTTAGCGTCCTTTGTGGTTCGACTGTGCTCACCACCTGAGTCCATCGAAGGGCGCCTTCGCGAGAGATCATCTTCTATCCGATTCCCTAAACCCAAATTCAACGGAAAATTTCAAATATCTTTGGTTAGTTTTATGAGCTTCCGCCTTTCTCGAGATAAAGCGACAGGTCCCCTTTTCGGATATAGATATGGTGGCAATCTGTCCTTTGGGTGAGTTCCCCTATCAAGGCTACCAAGGGGCTTTTTGCACTCACGTAATCCCTCGGCGGAGGCGCAGCTCGCATAACTGCCACCTCATCTTCTCCCGCGAAATACCGAAGAAGCAGTTCATCGTCTGAGACCCCACGCCCTCCGAGCTTCCGTCGCATCTCCTTTAGGGACGGCTCAGGAGGGGTCCATTGGGCCATCTCCTTGGCCCGCGACCTGCTGAGGATTTTATCCTTAATATCGGGGTCCACCGAGGAACTCTCTTCTTCTCCCCACAGGCCCAGCACGTACTGGATGACCTCGTCGGTTACCTCTTTGTAGCGCTCACCTAGGATGACGTTTATCGCTGCCTGCGTTCCCACAAACTGAGAATAGGGAGTAACCATGATCGGATAGCCCAATTCTGCCCGCACCCGCCCTGTCTCCTCCAAGATTTCTCCCAGCTTCTCTTCCTTCCCCAACTTGGAGAGCTGATGTCGAAGGTTCGAAATCATGCCTCCGGGCACCTGATGGATCTGATGATAGTGGTCATACTCTACGGGCCTTCCGATTGGCAGTCCTTCCCGTTTCGCAATAAACGTAAAATGTTCCGCCACCGGCTTAATCATCTCTTCATCGATAGCCGGGGCATAGCCTAAGGCGCGTGCGTTCCTGGCCACATTGAACACAGAGGGATTGGAGGAGCTGTCTGCCAGTGGCGGGATGGCAGTGTCTACCGTTTTTATACCCAACTTGATGGCCTCCAGACAGCACTGTGTGCCGAGCCCCATAGTACAATGGGTATGAAACTCAACGGGTATGCCGTTGGTATTCTCGAGGACCACCGGAACCAGCGTTCGTGTGCGCTCAGGGGTGAGCAGTCCACCCGGATCTTTCAGACATATGCAAGCAACATCCAGCCTGGCCACGTCACGGGCCTTCTGGGCATAGTATTCATCCGAGTGTTTGGGCGAGATCGAAAATATGAGGTTGATGATCGGTTTAAGCCCCGCGTTTCGGGCATCACGGACCTGTCCCTGCAAGTAGGAAATAGTGTTCGAGGGATCTGATATTCGTACTTCTTTTACGCCGTTGGCTACCAGACGTTCAAGCCAGAGGTTGGATATGGACCGAGGAGTAATGTGAAAGGCGGCCGTATACCTGTTCCGGATCGCGCGCAGTGGTGTCTTTGTAATCTGCTGCGAAACCAGCCGGAGCCTCTCCCAGGGATCCTCCCGTAGCTCACGAACACATTTCTTGAAGAAAGTTGTTGCAATGATCTCTATGGCCTCGAACCCAGCCCTGTCTATCCTGGACGCGATAGGCAGCATCATGCCCGTCCTCATAGACTCTGCCCAGAGGCTTTGAGGCCCGTCGCGAAGCGTTGTGTCCACAAAGTGAACTTCGTTCATCGATTTCTCTTCTCTCCCGAAATTACCCCAAGACACCTAAAAGCCGTACAGCCTTCGGGGGTTGTCGTCGAGAATTTTATTTAGGACATGCTTTCCGAGTTTTCCCTCCTGCTGGAGTTTTCGGAGTGCCTCAAGCTCAGTAGACGTATCCGCGTGCCCATAATCTGACCCAATGACTATATTGTCCTCCCCCGCATATTGGAGAACGTACGAGAGATCGTCGTCTGTCTGGCAAGCTACAAAAATCCTGTTTTTCTGCAATAGGTTTTCCTTGAGTACCTCCCCTCGTCTTTGAAAGCGCTTTGCCAAATCGTGAATCACATAAGGCAACCATTGAGAGCTTACTTCGATAATACCGAATCTGAGTTTTGGAAACATATCCGGGATCCCATGAAAGATGAGTGAATGAAAAGCGCCGACCACGGCGAGTTTGAATTGCGTAAATCCAGAATCATTGTTGAAGACATCATAATGAGTAAAGCTTCCGTTCCCTGAATGAATGCAAACAGGCATATCCAACCTACTAGCCTCTTCATAGAGAGGGAAAAAATAGGAATCGCTCAAGGTTCTGTCCCCCTCCAAACCGCGCATGAATATCCCACACGCCCCGCTCTTTTTCGAAAGTCGCAGCTCTTCCAGCGCCTTATCCATGCTTAGCAGTGGTGGAACCATAATCCACCGGAAACGATCCGGTGCCTTCCCACACACAGCAGCCATCCACCGGTTGTAGCTCCTGCACAGGGCCAGATCGACTTCCGCCCGGCGAGCTCCCGGAAATATAAAAACCGTGGGGTAAAGAACTTGAATGTCTATCCCCAACTCGTCCATGTGCCTCAGCCGGGCTTCGATATCTCCCATTTCCCGAGAAGCCTTCAGCGTATCTTTCCCGACGTTAGTTCTAGGCACCAACCGGCCATCGATTAACCAGTACTCTTTCTCTTCGCCTGAGACAGTGGACGACACAATTTGCGGCCTGTACTTGCGTTCCGCCTCTTCCATGTAATCCCACGTCCCTTCGCTCTCTATGACGTGGGCATCGGCATCAATAGCTTGCATACATCCTCCTCCTTATGCTGGAGACGAGCCGGATGATACTGAGTGATAAGGAGCACTAAACCCTAGCAAACTAAGGCTATCGGCTCAAGGAGATGCTACCGAGTGCTATGGATTGTCACCTGAAGTTGGCATAAAACCGGAACGTTTTTCCAATGAGACTTTGCCCCTGCCAAGGCCTCTCCGATGTCAGGGGAGGCTTCCCGAGGCTCTCATGCCTTATGAAATATGTCGGCATTTAAATCTAATTCGCTGCCGCTGCACGGTGGCTTGAAGATCACAACGAAAAATTTCTAATTTTCAATTTTTTCACCAAACTGCATGGCCTTGTAGGAAGCAAAGGACACTCCCCCCGGTAGTTCCCTCGAAGAGCCAACTGAGATGAACAAAAATAGTTATGCGGACCAAAGAAGGAGGACGAAATGAAATACTTTGAGGAGTTTCAACCGTCGGAGTACACGTTCCGAGAAAGAATCGGCGATCCAAACGCCTTCGATGCGGGAATTGGCAAGATCGTTTTATGTTTCTCCGATTTAGAGGTGATAGTCTCAAACGCTCTTTTGCAGCTCCTTGTACTCATTCCTTGCTACGGGCGGAACGTCACTGCTGAACTTTCGTTCAAGAATAAGGTGGACACGATGGCGAGCCTGGTCCGACAGCGGCTCCCGTCGACGTGTTTCAACGTCGCAAACGACCCTCCGGGCGAGGTACTGGATGAGCTGGTCAAGATCCTGTTTCAGGCTGAGGAGCTTCACAATCGGATAATGCACTCAGCGTGGGTCCTTGCGAAACTGAAAGACGATCTTTGGACGCGGGTCAAGCTCACGGCTAAAGCTAGTCACGGCTTGAGGGAGAAGTCAGAAGAGATGGGGCCCGATGATCTACTCGACATCGCCGACTATATCAGCTGCGTAGGGATGAACGTTGAGGAATTCTTTCTAGACATTGAAACAAGAAACCCATCGGAGGACTTTAGTGGCGATGTGTCCACATAACTCGCGCCTTCAACCGCCGTGTGCAAGAACGGCCGCCATGCCCTGATGAATGTCTTTATCTCGATGAAAAAGAGCTCCGAGGGTGACCCGGGCCGAGCAGCAGCGGCGGCCTTGACCTCCGATCAGTGCAAAAACGTCTTCATCTTCGACGACGATATCGACGTCTACAATCCTACGGAAATTCTCTGGGCCCTGGCAACGCGGGTGCAGCCCCACAGGCAGATCTCTATCATCCCCGAGATTATGCGCGGACCACTGGTCGACCCCTCACTCATCGACGATCGAAAAACATCGGCCATGATCATTGACGCGACTCGGCCCCTGGACTGTCCCTTTTCACCAGACTCCAAATGCCCCGACGATGCTATGGAGCGGATCAAGTTGGAGGACTACATACCCGGTGAGATCCTGCAACACATACCGATCGACCGAACGACCTATTGGTGTTGACAGAGAATAAGGGCTGCTCAACAAACTACCCACCCCAGCAAGCACATGGCGTTCAGGTCGACCGATAAAGCTTAATCAACTTCAGTTTGTCCATGCGGGAAAAGTCAGTATCGAGCGACCAGACTGCATCTCCCCGATCCGCCGAGATAGCTGCGATCAGCAGATCTCCCATGCCGAACCAGTCGCCCGCCGCGCTGATAACGTCAAGCCAACTCTCTATTCGGATCCACGTAGCTTCAGAGGGATAAAAAACAGGAAGTGCTGAAAGCGTTCGGCGTAACCGTACGCGATCAACCCGAGACGCACCCGCAAGAATCTCTACGCGCACCGGAGCAGGCAGCGCTACCTCGTCGGCATCTAGCAACGTGCGCAAATGCCCCGCCTCTTTTCTCTGATCGTTTCGAAAAGCAGCTATCCATACCGAGGTGTCTACAACGATCATGAGCCGTGACGCCGTCTTCGGCGGGAAGCTGAAACATCGAGCTCAAGCCTCACCGAACCGAGCAGACTTTTGAGTTCTTCAATCCGCCGCCGGCGAATTAGTTCCTGAAGCGAAAGAACAACCGTATCTGTTTTTGACTTGAAACCCAATAAACGTCGGGCTTCTTCGATGAGCTTCTCGGGGATGTCGAGTGTTGTACGCATATCAAAGACCCTACTTTATATGCTTTTAGATGTCAAATATTTCAGAATATTGCATCATGCTTCACACCTTATATTCACGACGATCATCAGCGGCTATAAGGCCAGCGGTTCAGGCACAAACAATCCATAACCCCTCCCCTGCTCTAAGTTCAGACCTCCTGACATGGTCTGGTAATAAGCTGTCCCCTTTTTCGTTCAGGAGGGAGACTCCCCGACGGAATAATTCATTCGAAGGCTGGTTCCGGGGAACACAGTGTTTGTCTTGTTGAGCGCTTCGCAAAGGGCCTCCAGAGCTCGGGACCGATGAGAGGAGCTGAGCGGAGCAAGGGTTATCCGCAGTTCGTTCTCCGTTGGCTGGATCGCCGCAGTATCTTGCAGTGCCATCTGAACAAGAGTGCGTCCTTCATCTTCGACCCGTTTGTAGTGGGGGCGAATCAAAGCGAGGAGATCACTCTCGATCTGGTAGGCGACCATTTTCAGAACGTTGGTCAGATGCTTGCGCTCCGTCGACAACTTGACAACCTCCTGGCCTTGTTGAGCATCCGCGATCGACACGCGGATGAGGAGAGCGTCTCGCCGGGTCTCGATCCCGGCAATGCGCGCGACGGTCTCACTTATTTCATTCCGGATCTTTTCCTCGGCGGCCGAAAAGCTTTTTATGGTGGAACTCGGCTCCTCGATGAAATCGATCGCCGTTGCACCATAGGTCTCCTGAAGTTTCATGAGTTTGGCGCGCGCGGCGCGGAGCTCCTTCTCTACCGCTTTCCGTGCGGGGTTAGGCACGGAACGGGTCGGATCATCGGGCTCGACCTGGTAATCGATGAGTGCATCGATGAGGAACTCTTCGCGCATGTATTTGAAGAAGTTCTCCTGGCGCCAGCGCTCGAACATGCGATAGGCAACGACAATGTCGCGCAGGTCCCAGCGGCTCGTCAGGATCGGGGTCTGGTGGCCCGTTTCGGTCAGGCGGATCACTTGACGCAGCCGCAGCTTCCCTTTCAGGAACCGTACGGGTTGCTCATGTAGAAGGTATTCCACCCGCCGCCCATCCAGCTTGGCTTTCCGCAGAATGAACCTGTTCTCGGCGATGCGACGGGTACGACCTTTCCGATAGGTCAGAATATCGAAACCCATGGCGAGCAGGTTCAGAAAGAGCTTGGGGCTCCAGCCACCGCGATCAAAGACAATCGTGGCCTGCCGGCGAGATCCGAGCATCTCGCGCACTTCCGTTAGCACCGGGATCAACATCCGGGTCATAGCAGCGTTGGCCTCGGCAGTAACAACAAAGAGCGGATCGCCCCGTTGGTCGTTGACCCAATAGTCGGTCGTTGCGGGCGCGGCCAGCCGGACCCTTGTGACGTATGCTTTCGGAATCGTCCATTTTCCGTGATAAGCCCGGACGTGACCATCGATATAGAGGAAGCCGAGCATTTTGCCGCGCTCGGCAATACGCAGCCGGGCGAGTTCGCGACCGAGTTCGTAGCTACCTTTCAGGGAAGCGAGACGCGTGAGTTTGCGGCGCAATGTCTTGACCTCAAGAATACGATCCAGTCCGACAATGCGGCCCAGTTCACGGGGTGCATGCTCCTTGAGCGCCTCGGGGCGAGGGATTCTCAGAAGCGCCAGCAGCACGTAGGCCACCAGAGTCGTCCGCAATCCGTAGAAAGCGGGGCCGATGCTGCCGTAGATCTTCTCAGCGACGGAAAGTAGGCCGCTGGCAACGAGTGATGGAACTGCCAACAGGACACCCGCTCTCGGCAGACTCGGAGCAGGAGCAAACACCGGCAGCGCATCATCAAGAAGTCCCATTGCGGCCAGGAGGCGGTCCGTCGACCGATCAAGCGGGTCAGCGTCGAGGCTTTTCTCAGCCTTATTGGGCCGAGGTCGCGTGCTGTTGCGTGGAGGTTGTTCCGTAACTGAGGATGAAGTCCCACTCGATTTGTCGGTGGATACTGTGGCGGTCTCTGTCTTCAAATCAGCTTCTGGGAGGAACGGGAGATAGGGCTCAGGAGATGGTCTCCAACCAAGCCGGCGCAGACTTCTGCGGACTTGCTTCTCGTCCAGGCCAAGCCGACCGCCAATCCAACGATTACTCATGCCCTTGGCCTTGAGGCGAAGGATGATCCGGTCCCGCTTGTGGGCTTCCTTGTATGCGGAAGAGCTGCCTGAAGGGCGTCCCTTTGGACGCGCCAGTGCGGCCAGTCCACCAGAGGCGAGGTGCCTCTGGTACCGGCGCAGGGTTCGAATGGAGTAACCAAAGCATCGGGCGATATCGTTCTGATCCGCGTACCCCGATTCAAAGAGCGTGACCATGGCATATGCTTCAGCCGCGCGATCTTCGATGGAGTAGTGCGCAAATACAATTCCCTGAATGGAGATCACACGCTGCTTACCCTCTGTGCGGAAACATACACGATCGTTCACGAAGACAGTGCCGGGCATCGGAGTGGGCCGGGGTAAGAGTTCCCTCTGCTGTGGGGCTGGTTTCATGATTACCCAGCATGCCCGACAGTCGACTCAGTGGAAAAGAGGACAGTTTATTGTCCGCACTATTTTTCGTAAAAAACTCGGCCGTTTGTCTCATCCGAAGCTCGTCGGTCAAGATCTGTTGCTACGATGACTGTGGTGATTTCGATCGCTCATTGAAAAAAGAGGACAATTTATTGTCCGCCCCCTACCCAGCGAAAAGCCGCGCCAAATTGCGATGTCCAAACGAGCGCCCAGATAAGCGCTGGACATTCTCTGTTGAGGACATGCGGCAGAGAAACCCTGTAAATGCAAAGCGCTGTTTCAAAAAGAGGACAGTTTATTGTCCGCACCTATGTCCGGAAAATGCTAGATTTTCTTTGAGCTTCGCAGACCATGTCAGGAGGTCTGAAGTTAGGAATTGGAGAAATAAGCCTTGCTGTCAAGGGAAGAAAACGAACTACTTACTCATGTAGGTCCAGGGACGCCTATGGGTGAAGTCATGCGGCGGTACTGGATCCCCGCGCTTCTTGTGACGGATGTGCCGGA
>JACZXR010000546.1 GCA_022571535.1 Deltaproteobacteria bacterium
GTCGAAATACGTTGGATATGTTCATTATCAGGTTGAAAAGATTTGCAAAGGCATGAAATTCAGGATGAAGAACTATCCGGGTAGTAGAAACGCTCAATAGTGAGCAGTCTGTAATCGCATCCGCTGGGCGGGGGATCATTAAAAGGGCTGAGTCCTAATGTCAAAAGGGGATTCTTCACGTGTTTAGACTCTGATCTTTTGATAATCTTAGGTAAGTGGGGTCGGGCTTTTATAGACGATCTTGGTCATCTCTAACATCGCGCCCTGCTTTTTTCCACCAAAGACAGGTTCAAGCTTATCGTCAGCAACGATCATGGTCCTATTCCTCTTGCCGTGTAACCTCTACGCTTCTTGGTTGCACAGATTTTCTTGGTCACTTCAGTACGGGGGGTGTAGCGTTTGCTCCGATGACCGCCCTCAGAGTAGAGTCGGGTTGTATGAGTTTCTTAAATGATGGATTCGGTTCGCGTTATTTGGCTGCCTTTCTGACTCCCTGAAATCTACTATTCTTGGCTGAAACCTTATATCAAATATTTAGCTTTTGACCAGCTTTTTTTGCTGACGCAGTCGAGAGGGTAAGTTAGATTGTCGGAAAGAACAATGAACACGCTATGGAAATTCAAAGTTGGAACAATATTTGAGGCCTTATTCAGAGATGTATAGAACGGTCCGGTTCTTAGGTATAATGAAAGCAGTCAGAGTGGGGTCGTGATGAAAAAGGTCCTTCTCGTAGAAGACAATGAGGATTTACAGTTTCTCCTAACCGTCCAAATTAAATCGATGGGGTTTTCCGTCATTGCGGCCAACAACGGTATGGAAGGTGTGAAAAAAGCCATCGAAGAAAAACCTGACCTGATTCTCATGGACATCCTGATGTCAGGAATGGATGGTCGAGAGGCAACACGCGAGATTCGTTCTAACCCAATGACCGAGGATATCCCCATCATAGCCGTTTCGGTCCTCTTTAGGCACTCGGATCGAAAGAGCTGCTTTGAAGCTGGATGTAATGATTACATTGTTAAGCCATTTAGCTTCAAAGTGCTCCAAGAGAAGATTTGGGCTCTTATTCCAGTTTGAAGGCCGAAGACCCAATAACGAGCGGTCGCAAGAAACAGTCCTCTGGCGCTTCTTCAGGGAATCGGATCTGAGTAGTTGTCTCGAAGCCGGATGCAGCGATTACCTTGTTAAGCTCTTCACCCTCAGGGAGCTCAAGGGAAAGATCCAGGATTTTTTCCCAGCACATAGGGTCCCATATCGATTGGCTCTCGTACAAAAAACTTTTTGTTTGACAGCCTTGAAAGAGGGTGGGAAAATCTCTCATATAGAACGGCGGACAACCACAGACATACTTAGATGTAACGGATTCATCATGGCATCGTTGAGCATCATAATATTTATTATTTTGATATCTCTAACCGCTGGATGCAAAGGGGAGCGGTACGAGATGAAGGAAGACAGACAGGGAAGAATCATCCGGCTTGACAGGAGGACCGGTGAAGTCACCGTGTTGGAGGGGGACAGTCTGATCCATATTATAAGCCCAAAAGACCTGGGGGCTTTAGCAGAGGCTAAATCATGGCCTATTGAAAGTTTAAGCCAACTCGGCGGTATTATAGCCAATCTCAAAACTTCTTGGCGTAAAGGCCAGCTTTATTACCTGTACTCCGTTAGTCCAGCATCAGAAAAGGCAAAAGATTTCAAAGAGTTTAATGAGGCATTCAAGAAAGACCGGTTGGGAGACGACTATTTCACAGTGTACTTGTACAAAGGAGGCTTTAACATGATGGAGTTAAAGATACCTTTGGTAAGTATGACCAGCCTTGTTGATGCCGAAGGAAAAACCACCAAGCTGGAGAGGAACGGTGCGATATCACTATCCGTGGAGAACTATCAGGCCGCGAGAACTTGGGATGTTACGTGGAGCGAGGGTCTGGCACAGCTTTTCCAAAAACCCGTAAAGAAAGAATCCATGGGGCCAGCGCTAAAATCAGCGGCTGAGACAACAACCCCATCCGCCACAGCCGTGTGGTCAGTGCAGGTCAATGCCTTTGCGCGCGAGGAGAATGCGAGCAGTCTGGTAAAAAGAATCAAGAATAAGGGGTATGATGCATTTGTGGTTTCCCCTAAGATTGATGGCCGGACTTGGTATCGCGTGCGAGTGGGACAATTCGCTACACAGAAAGAAGCAAAGCAGCTGCTACGGATATTAGTAGAGAAGGAAAAGTATGCCAAGGCGATTATTGCGAGGAATGATATTTATACTCGAAAAACTGTAACAAAGTAGGAAGCAGCAGCAACGATTAACCCCGATCCGAAAAAACAATCGAGGCATTTGCGGTTTTGGACACCATATGACAGGAGTTACCGACATTTTGATCTTCGGCCTGCAATTATACTAGAGGTGAGTTGCCGATTCACGGTAAAAG
>JACZXR010000547.1 GCA_022571535.1 Deltaproteobacteria bacterium
TCTTCCCTTTGCCATAAATTGCCCAGCTTTATGCTTCCCGTTTTCTACGTCGCCTAAAGAAACTTAAATCTGCTACACCACAACCGGATCCACTTCCTAAATTCGAAGCAGCTCGGTTCATGGCAGCGGATAAAGCAGCGCGGAGATGGCCGTCCCCAAGATAACACTAATTAAAAACACCCCGACGATGAGAAACAGGGTGATGATGATTCTCATTTTCACTCCCTTCGTAGGTGAGACCTACATTGAAGGCCCACAACGGAGGATCTAGTTTTCGGACAGGCCTTACGAGGTTATATTGGGGCAAAAATTAGGCCAGGGAACAGATGTGTTAGATTTTACAGACTTAAGTGTTCTTCCCCGCTGCTGGATTCGGGCATTAAAGGGATTTTCGGGTAATATTGCCGCTATTACTCGAAGGATCAGTGGAAAGCAAATCTTCTAATCTCTTGATTATAGAAGAAGTTCTGATTCATCCGAAATGGCACGCCTCTTGCTCTAAAATACAATTCACTGGCATATGGAGGTTTAAACTATGTGGTGTCCATGGTGCGAACATTTAAGGTGCGACCAGTGTGAGAAGAAAGAGACCCCCTTTCCTGAACTGTGGCTCAAATGCTGTGCGTGCGGATCTGGAGCGATTTCTCGGAAGTGGGTGCAACCGCCCAAAGCTAAGAGTGCGTGACGCATAGCCAAGCGTACAAATGCATCAAACACGTTCAAAAAAGCCCTAGAATTATAGATTGCGGTTGAAGTCCTCCCCACATTGAGAACCGGTCATCAGCTTAGCGACACATAAGAAAATCTAGATCCTTGTATAGTGTAGGAAAAGTGAGATTTTATCAGTTTACCGTGATTGAACAGATTCAGAAGGAGATTTCATGGACACAATGGATCTCTCAGTGAGAGTATTGGCTGCTGTTTTTGTCGTAGTTGGAATCTCTACGTTTCATGATTAGCTTTGCGAATTAGATTGAGTTAGCTAACAGCTGGAGGTCATAGAGTTTCCTCCTCTACCCATTTTTAAGTAAAAAAAGAAAAGATGTTCCCACTTAGGGCTTAATAAAGATCATCTTTCACCCCAAGACGCAATTAATCGACGCATTAATTGAGTCCTGGACGGCTGACTTTATTTAATCACCTTGGTCGCCTGATAGAGGACCTTGGGGGGATCGTGATGCCGAGTTGCTTGGTTGTCTTCAGGTTAATGGCCAGATTAAACTTTGTCGGCCGTTCCACTGGAAGGTCGGCAGGTTTGGCGCCTTTGAGAATTTTGTCCACGTATGTAGCGGCGCTGCGATCCAAGACCTCTATTAGTGTCCCGTAGCTCATGAGTCCACTAGCTTCCGCAAACAACCGACCATCATACATCGCGGGCAGGCGATTCCCTGCCGCCAGCTCTACGATCCATTGGTAGCGTTTCATTACAAGTACGCTCCTAATAGGGACAAGAGCATCGGCTCGTTCTTTTTTTGTGGGCGAGAATGAATGCTCAATATCCTTCGGCACTCTCACCGCGATAGGGTGAAGCTTGATATCCAACGAGTTAGCCGCAGCTTTCGTCTCCCTCATTATTCTCCGCGCGGCCCTTGCCGGATTCCAGATAACGGCCGCATGCGAGATTTGGGGAACAACCTCTTTGACCAATTGCAACCTTTTTCCGGCTAACTCCGGAGTTAAGTTAGCTAGACCCGTGATGTTTCCGCCCGGCCGCGCCAGGCTGGAAACAAGTCCGTTCCGAACGGGATCGCTACTAGTGCTGACAATGGGAGCGGTCTTTGTCGCTTTCTTTAAAGCTCGAACTGTTGAGGTGCCGAAAGCAAAAATCACATCGAGGTTAAGTCCGACTAGGAACCGCTCACCTCTTTTTGCTGACTTTTTCCATCTCGTCTTATCCGGTATTTACCCCGTACCACAGAACGCCCCGTGCGTAAGTGCGGGGATGAATGTTCCGACCTCCCTGTAAGGGCAGCGCCCCAAAGCCACGGACGTAAGTCCGTGGTACGGGGTTTACCTTTATGTAATTGCCCTATTCCCTGATCGGATCTGCGGTAGTATACTGCGGCGTTCTCGGCTTGATGCTCTCCAGCGGCATTGATATAGGGAGGCACTGGTTAAAGCAGAGACCATTACGTTAAATCATTCTCCTGTTAAAGGGGGGTAATGAGATGGCCCATGTGACAATTCTCGTAGGAACCGTAGGCCAAGGCGTCATGCGGAGCAGCGACAGCGGGGAGACATGGAGACGCGTGGGTCTTCGCCAGGGGTTGCATTCCGATGCGCTGGTGCGTTCACTGGTGAACGACCCCCGCCGCCCGGAGATCGCCTATGCCGGCTCCGACAAAGGACTTTATCGTAGCGACGACGCCGGAGAGACGTGGCGACAAATCGATTCACCGCTCAGCCGTTACACCATATGGG
>JACZXR010000065.1 GCA_022571535.1 Deltaproteobacteria bacterium
AGGGGCGCCGATGAGGGGTTGAGGAGTGCCTGCACAAGGCTTGCCGAGCTTACTCCTTGAAGGGGTGTTTAATTTCGGCCTTGTTCTCAAAGCGTCATCTCCCCTCCGAGGAATGGATCCAAGTCAGAGAATTAGGGCATCGTTTATTCGTGAATAGAACGTGAACATAATTGATTTCCTGGCGATAGGCTTCACAGAAATGCCGGGAGAGGCCCAGCTCAACGAACTGAGGCAACTGGGCGAACTCAACAAACGCAATGAACTCGATGACTAGATAAACGATACAGACCAGATCGACTAGATAGACGAAATAGACCAGATAGACGAGACAGACGAGAAAGACCAAACAGACTAGACAGACTCAATGAACTGGATCTACACAATCAGGGAACAGCCATGCCGATGGCGCGTTGGACGGCCTTCTCGATTTCGCGCATCTTGGCGGGGCTGACGCTTCCGGCAAAGGGTCCGCGGAGAAGAAAGGATTTATCTAGCGTCGTGACTTGCTCGCACTTGGCCACAGAGGCCTGTTTTAGGCCACCTTCACCGACAGAAAGTTCAACATGAGTAGGCGCAGGTCGTAAGGTGGTTGAGAGCGGGACCACAATGACATCATTGGCTAAGCGGTTTCGCACATCCATGGAGACGACTAGAGCAGGGCGGGCTTTGGGATCGGCCGGGTGCCCAGGGAGTCTCACGAGGTAAATCTCGCCCCTTCGTGGATAGGGCACGGATTATTCATCCCAAAGGCGCTTGGCGGATTTGGCTGCAATTTTGGTCCATTCTTTATCTTCCTCCCGTTCGGCTTTGGAGAGGGAACGATAATACTCTTCTACTTGGCACTCTAGCTCCTTTTGCTTATATTCTTCTAACCACCGGCGGAGGGCCTCCTCCACGACTTGACTACGGGAACGGACTTCAGTGTTTGGGAGTTGATCTAACTGACGGACTAAATCACGGCTCAAGGTGACGGTAATTTTCGCTTTGGTTGCACGGGTCTCCTGGGCGTCCATAAATCCTCCCTTTAATCCTACTTTTAGTATGTTAATAGCTCTTATTTTTTGACGTGTCAAGAGGAAGTAGATCCAATGGGTAATGGGTCAGTCTCGGACGGTAAACGCCAGTTAAGCCAAGCTGGACAAGAGTAGGGTTTATAGAACTTTGGTGCAATGGTACCCTTTTAGCCATTCAACTGGAGTCGTTGGGAAACAGCAGGGGGAAAGGGTCCTGCTTGATGTCGACGGCCAGTTGATCCAAGACCCATTTCAGACGTTCCTCGGGATGGAGTTGCCGTTTTTTGAGCGTGTGAAGCACACTCATTAAGATTTCGCGGGTTTTGGCTCCCTCTTCGGATTGCGACCCGAAGCTGACCTTGCGAGCAATGACCGTAGGCCGAAGTTCTCGTTCACAGCGGTTATTGTCGGCCGGGATATTGCGGTCATAGACCCAGTGATAGAGCCGGTCCGGGTGGTCACAAAAGATATCCTGGATATGGCGGATTGCTAAATGTTGGGCCGGCTGCTCGGATACGGAGGCAATTTGGTGCTGGATCTGCGCGGTCTGCTCATAGTACTGGATATCGGAGAGAGGCTGGCTGCGCAGGTGCATGGCGGAGGCTAACAAAGGAATGAGCGTGGCCATGAAGGCAATCACTTCGGTGTTGTCAGGAAACTCTTTGCCGAGGTCTTCTACATCACGTAACAGGTGAGCATAACAGTATTGCCGCTTGCAGGGTACGCGGCTATAACCGTTATAGCGGTCTACCACCAGAACCCCCGCCAAGGGCTGATCTCCGAAAACCTCTTTCGGCACGGCAGCCGAACGAGTAGCACGGAACAGAAAGATACCCAGGTCAGCAGTGCAGAAGAGCCAGGCATAGCCACTATGCCCATCGGTGCGCCAGGAGGTTTCATCGGCATGACGCACCACAGCTTGACGATACTGTTCGATGAGTAGCGGCACCACCGGCTTAAACAAGCCCGCTAGGCGGTGCAGCATCTGGATCACACTTCCGAGTGATAGACCCATCTGATCACAGATCCTGCCCAAGGGCATGCCGTGCAGATAGTGCAGACAAGCGATCCGAGCGGTCAGTTGATTGCCGAATAAAGCCTTGGGGAGTACGGCGGGCGCTTGAGCCTGAAAAGCCTTCTGGCAGCGCGGGCAATATTGTTTTCGCAGCCGATAGAGAATGGGCTCCGGACGTGAGGGCGGGATTTCTAGGACCGAGCGGCGGCGCAATCCTTTATCCTCCAGCATGTCCCCACACTGTGGGCAGGTCGGCTCCAACGTCACGTCAATGACACGAGCGGCGTTGGCTTCATCGATGGCCTTTCGTCCGTGGCCGGGATGTCCCTTCTGGGCTCCACCGCGCTTGGTCTGTTGTTCTGGCTCGCTGTTGGCTTTGACCGGGCGTTGGGCTGACGGGGTAGAAGAGCCGAAAAAGCCCTCCCTTTCCTTTTCTTTGCGATAGCGCAATTGATCTTTCAGGTGCCGGTTCTCTTCTACGAGCTGGTCAATCTTTCGTTGCTTCTCCAGGCAGCCCTCGCAGAAAGAGAGGCTCATAGTCAGCCCTACTCCTCGGCGAAGCTGCAGAAGGACGGCACCATGGCCGTCGGCAGACACTCCTGGACGTTGCGGCACAGAGGATAGACATAGACGTCCTTGGGAGCTCGGCCATGTGAGATGTGGTGGCGGTCCATGCGGCCACGGCCCTGAGTCCGCCCCAGAAAAATCCAATTGGCCGCACGATAGCAAGTGCCTCGAAAACGGCCGGTGTCGACCAGCGTCTCCAACAACAGAGGGCGATAACCGTAGCGTTTTTCCCAATCCCCTGGAAGCTGGTGGGCACAGCGGGAAAGAATCTTACTGGCCAACCCCTGGATATATACCCAGGGCAGGATCAAAAACCGGGCGTTGTTGACGATCAGTTGCAGATTGCCCTGGCGTTGTTCGTCGCTCCATCCAATCCAACGGTCACGGACCGCCATCTTCCAGGCCGGAGAGGACCATAACAGGCAAGCCAGCACTCTACTGGGACAATATGAGGAACGCACCAGGTAGCGTAGGTTGGCACCCACCGGCACGCGATATCCCAAGTAGTGATAGCGCTCGATGAACTCCGTCCATAACCGACTTTCCCCGTCTGGACCGCTTTGGACAACCTCCAGCCACAGGGGCTCAAATTGTCCCGCGGAGCCCATCAACTCCGGCTCGGGCTCGCTCTGAGAAGTTACCTGTACCACTCGTGGCCCGCGCCGACCCAATGGGCGCACCGCAGGTAGCTTCACCAATCCCAACTCTTGCAACCGCTCCAGCAGCAGCCGGCATTCGTGATTCTTCAGCCCACCATTGGGACGCTTCCACTCCAATAGTTCGCAAACCGTACGGGAAATCTCGGTTCTGCCCAGGGACGCAAAATCGGCGCTGATTTCTTGGATGAGTTCTAACTCTTTGACGGAAAAGATGCGGCCGCTAAAGGCTAGTGATTGGGTAATCTTTGGCTGTCCCATGCGCGCTCTCGGGTACCCTCGATATTAGGGTACCAAAGGGTTGCGCGTTTGTCCAGCCTAAACTTGTAGGGAAGCGGAGAAAACCTTCGGATCCTTCCGACCGGATTATACCGTCCGAGACTGACCCATTACTTGGCAAGAGGAGAATGAGTCTGTGTTTTTAGCGCTCGCGTAGACATCCACGAGTGTAATGAACTACCCCGCAGCAAGCTACGGGGTATCTGAAGGGAGATGCTTCGCTTGGCTCAGCATGACAGACCAATGTCATTCTGAGGCTGAAAGACGAAAAATCTCTCTTCAAATCCGCAGCAAGCTGCGGGGAATTAACCCGTAGAGATTAAACGGGCTCTATTTCGCTGAGGTCGACCGTCGATCTAGGTCGATGCCAAGGCGGCCGATAAAGGGCAGCTTCAGGGCGGGTCCGAGCGGGTCAATGCCGAAACTCAATCCGAGCAAATTCACTTCCAGACCCTCCTGCCGTGCCACAAGCAATCCGAGCAATCCGAAAATGGAGACCTGGAACCCCGTCCCGCTGGGTGCGCGCCCTACAAAGGAACCGTTGGCGAGAAAGTCCTTGCCGACCGCCGTCACCGGCATGTCCAGTCCCAGTTCGGGTACGTGCCGTCCTACATAGGCCGTGAACGTGTTGCTGTTAGGACCAGGCCACAAGGTGTAATCCCGGGCATACGGGTAATTTTCCACCGCTTCCATGATCCTGACGATGGCGCTCGCCGCCTTTGGCCCCCGTAGATCGACGAGAATCTCCGGCCGATATCCGAACCAGTGCCTGTCCGGTATATCAGGAGCCGAGAACAGCGCGGGCAAGCCACGCCTTACCCGCCAGCCGACAACCTGGTGCACGGTATAATGAGGAGCATTTGCCGGCTTGGTTGCGATCCACGTGTGGAGCGAGAAGATGCCGCGCCAGTTGAAGGCCCGCGCGGAATAGACCTGGACCACAGCCTCAGGCGTCTTCGCCGGGTCGGGCGCTATCTCCGCGCTGGCCCGGTTAGCAGTGCGGTAATCCTTCCCAAGTCTGATATTTCCACAGGAGATCATGAACCACGAGACGGCAAAAAGCAAAATAATTTTATTGACTAATGAACGACTTATCCTCTCATCCCCTTCTTTTTCTCGAAATGTGTCCCCTTATCGTCTCTATCGTTTTCTTGCCCATTCCCTTAACTCCGTCAAGCTCGCCGTCATCAAGCGCCTCCCGCAAGGCACCGAGGCTTTCAATGCCGTGTTCCTGGTAGAGTGTTCGTGCCGTCTTGGCGCCAAGCCCCGGGATGGCCGTCAACTCCAGCACGGATATCGGCGTCTGTCTGGCCCACTCCTCCATTTTGGTGCAGGTCCCGGTCTCCAGGAACTCGCTGACAATTTTCGCGATCGTTCCGCCAACCCCGGAGATTTTACCCAAGCGCCCTTCCTTATATAGTCGCACAATCGAATCCGGGTGTCGGGAGATGGTATGAGCCAGCTTGCTATAGCGTGCAGCGTGAGATTCCTCATAGCCGCCGATAATCAGAAAGTCGCCCAATTGCTTGATCTGCTCCGCAATCTGGTCGTTGCGACGCCAGCGCCTGCGTCCCTTATAATCGACATAGGACTTATCTTTAATGCTTGCCATGACTACTAAACTGTTTAGAGCAAAGCTTGGGCTCGACGGCAATGGAAGAGTATTGACACAAGTCGCTTTCCGAGTCTCTTTGTGGTAACGGCAAAAAGGTTTGACAAAAATAGAAGCTATCCGTCCATGATGGCCTTGCGTTGGCCACCGTCAATGTTGATCATCGTACCGTTGACAAAATGGGCCCGATCCGAGGCGAGGAATGTGGCCAGATCTGCCACTTCCTCAGGGGTGCAGATCCGCCCCAGCGGGATGCTCGCGTTAGCTCGCCCGTCCGCCTCTGTCACGCTGATGCCTTTGTCGCGTGCCAGTGCTTGAACCAGACCGGCCCAGCGCTCGGTACGGACCGGCCCAGGGTTGATCGCCACGAACGTGATGTTCTCCTTTCCGTACTGCTCCGCCAACGAGAGTGTCAGGTTCAAATCGGCAGCATTGGCTGCCCCAGCCGTAATCTCCCAATAGGAATGCTTGACACCGTCGTTCCCTACAATATTGACAACCCGCCCCCGCCCTTGCTTTCGCATGTGGGGAATGACTGCCTTGCAGCAGCGCACATAACCCATGAACTTGAGCTGCAATGCCTGTTCCCAATCGTCTTCCGTAAGGCCCTCCAGCAGTCCCCCGGGCGCACGGCCGGCGTTATTGACTAAAATATCAATACGCCCAAAATGGCTCACCACCCCTTCGACCATGTGGGTCACATCCTCCATGCGGGTGAGGTCCGCTACGAACGGCGCTACTTTGCTGCCGGTTTCACGTTGAATACGCTCACTGGTTTGCTTGAGCAACGCTTCCCCGCGCGCACAGATAGCGACACTGCTTCCCTCGCGCGCCAGGGACAGTGCTATTGCCTTGCCTATGCCCTTACTGCCCCCTGTGACCAATGCCACTTTCCCTCTTAGCCCTAAATCCATAGTTTCCTGCCTCCTAACCCTGATCCGCGATTAATTTCGACGGCGCACCCCCAACTTCCCATTCCCGCTCACCCTCACCTCTAACCCGGATTATTCACCGTTGACCATCGCCCGCTGCTGCTTTATACCTTGGCGTCCTTTGTGGTTCGACTTTGCTCACCACCCTGAGTCCATCGAAGGGCGCCTTTGCGGCTCGCCCCGTGGAATATCCTTTCCACAGAAGCGTTATCTTTTCATTCACGGCATTATTTCACGGGGCGAGTCCCGTGGAATACCGACTCGACCAAGATCGAGTTGTTCGCCCGAAGCGCTATTCCACAGGGCGAGGACTAGTTTATCCGATCTTCTCCTCATCGCGCCAAGCCTGTCCTGAGCCCTTCCTTTGTCAGGATAAACTCCGCCGAAGGGACGCCAAGACCGCAAAGAAAACTTTCTTGATCCTCCTCCTTGGCGCCCTTTGCGCCTTTGCGAGAGTCATCGTTTATCCGAATCCCTAAACCCAAATTCAGCGGAAAATTTCAAATATCTTTGGACAGTATTTATTTACCACGAAGCACACGAAGAATTTACAATCAAATTATATCGGCCCCTGCTATTCAAACCCCGTGTTCGATATAACTTGATTTCTCATTTATGTATTTTCGGCTTTGAGGCAAGCCAACAAACGACAATGGTGCGCCCTCTTTCCCAGCTCCAGGTTGATTTATCCGCCTTCGCAGAAGACTATGGACGTAAGTCCATGGATGAATGCGCAAGGGGGACCCTCCGAAGCTCGGAGAGCGAAGGAGGGTGCTTCGGCGGATTGCGCCGAAGAAATGAAGGATACCACGGGCGTAAGCCCGTGGAGGCTTCATTGTGGGCGAATCCGACCAGGGTTCTTCTTGCCAGCTCTCTCTTTCTACTCCTCCTCTTTGCCAGCTCTAGCCTATTCACGGCGCCGGGACAAATGTCGGACGATACCTTTGCCCAGGCTCGCAGGTCCATGGTGGAAAAAGACCTGCGTGGACAGGGGATCAAAGATCCCAGAGTGCTCGAAGCGATGGCGACGGTCCCTCGCCACCTTTTCGTACCGGAGAGTCAGCGCTTTCAGGCATACCGGGATCGAGCCTTGCCCATAGGTGAGGGGCAAACCATCTCTCAACCCTACGTCGTGGCACTGATGACTGAGCTACTGGAGATTAAAGTGACCGAAAGGGTGTTGGAAGTGGGCACGGGCTCGGGGTATCAAGCGGCGGTCCTGAGCCATCTGGCAAGAGAGGTTTACACAATCGAAATTATCCCTTCGCTGGCAGAAAGGGCCAGGAAAACGCTTGCACGGCTTAGCTACAATAATGTCCTAGTCAAGACAGGAGATGGATTTTTCGGCTGGGAAGAGAAGGGGCCGTTCGATGCAATTCTGGTTACCGCTTCGGCGAAAAAGGTTCCTGAACCCTTGTGGAACCAGCTCCGAGAGGGAGGGCGTCTGGTGATGCCTCTGGGTGACATAAATAAAGCCCAGAGGCTGATTCGAATAAGGAATATAGAAGGTAAGCGCCGCGTTGAAGATATTACGGGCGTGATCTTTGTCCCAATGACCGGAACGACTCAGGAGAGGTTTCCTTGACGTTACTTGACACCTTTCCTTTAGATTCGGTAGAGATAAACCTGTAAACAATCTCCCCGCGGCGTACCAAGCCCAAATCTTCGCGCGCGATTTTTTCCAGGTACCGGTTGTCATGACGCAAGCGATAGATTCTCTCGCGGAGGGCTTCGTTGGTCCGCTGAAGGCGGAAGTTACGCTCATCCAGCTTCCCCTTCTCCTCTGAGAGACGCCTGAGGTGAAGCAACCCCCTGTCACCAAAGACCGTAAATAGAGCAAAGGTGACTAGAAGAGCAGCAAGGGTGTAACTCAGCCAATGACGGGATACGATGGATAAAGGCATATGAAAAATATATCATATTTAGATTCTCCTTGCTCTGTTTTCATTCTTGCTAATGAAGGTGACCGATGAGGATAAAACGTGTTCATGCCCGTGAGGTCTTGGATTCTCGGGGAAGACCTACTGTGGAAGTAGACGTCGTCTTGAAGAATGGAGTGTTAGGACGGGCCACTGTGCCCTCTGGTGCATCCACGGGAAAACACGAGGCAATCGAGCTCAGGGACGGAGGCACCCGCTTCATGGGCAGGGGAGTAAAAAAGGCCGTGCGCAACGTAAATCTCACGCTGGCCCCACGTCTGCGAGGGATGGAGGCAAGAGATCAAGAGCGCATTGATCACCGCATGATCGAGCTGGACAAGAGTCCGGACAAAAGGAGGCTAGGCGCAAATGCCATTTTGGGTGTTTCCTTGGCGGTTGCCAGGGCACAGGCTGAGGCCGACGGTTTGTCTTTTTTCCGTCACCTTGGCGGTCGCCGTGCCAAGATACTCCCGGTCCCGATGTTTAATGTTCTTAACGGAGGGGTGCACTCGGACAACAACCTTGATGTACAGGAGTTTATGATTATCCCCCTAGGAATGAATCGGTTTTCGGAGGCACTCAGGGGAGGGGCGGAGATCTAAGAGACACTAAAAGGAATCCTGGCCCGCAAAGGATATTCCACTAGTGTTGGGGATGAGGGAGGATTTTCTCCCCGCCTTAAGGGCACCACCGAGGCAATAGAGCTTCTCCTCGAAGCTATCACCAAAGCTAATTACCAGCCGGGCGCCCAAGTGTCTTTGGGTTTAGATGTGGCAGCAAGCGAACTTTACAAGGACGGTCATTATGACTTCAAAAAGTCCAACGAGGGCCGATTGGACAAGGAAGATCTGGTCCGCCTTTACGAAGGCTGGGTGCGACAATACCCGATCGTTTCCATAGAGGATCCCCTGAGCGAAGATGATTGGGAGGGATGGAAATTAATCACCGAG
>JACZXR010000548.1 GCA_022571535.1 Deltaproteobacteria bacterium
ACCTAAAGTTAATGGTCAACCAGACAAGTTCCGATGTGAGATTGCTAATCCATGAAGGTGAAACATAGCTCTTGCAGCACATAGGGAATGGGATAATCTGGCTATGAAAGACGCCCGTATGAAGGGTTCCGTCCAGCAAGTAGACAATTTCTGCTGGTCGAAATTCCTTGAAGCCTTAACGAGGCCGTGAGGCCCCCCCCCTATCCTATAGAATTGACACTTTTTCGTCTCTGACGCACTGGGGAAATAAAGAGAGGGTGTTGGGTGAATTAATTTAGCGGTATGCTTTTAGGATTTTCCGTAGGGGGTGGCGAGCCAAACTCAAACAAATCTTAACTGAAAAATAGCATGGGCGTCTTCTGCACCTTCTCCTTTGATTTTTCCTTCTTCAGGTTTACGAAGGTGTTGAGGACGCGCTTGCGCAATATCATGAAACGTAGAGATTCCAGACCACGACAATAACAGCGGCCAATACTATCACTGAGAGAACCATTGTGTCCATGAAATCCCCTTCTGAATCTGTTCAATCACGGTAAACTGATAAAATCTCACTTTTCTTACACAATAAGGGGTCTAAAGTTTCAAATGTATTGATAGGCCTCAAGATGCCACGTCAATTCGGGCATCCCAGACAGTCCCCTTAGCCAGATCGACAAGAAGACTGAGGAAATGTCCTTCAAATTGGAAATGAGACCACATCCCGTGGGCCAATCTAACAGCACAACAGATTCCCAAAAGAGATAGCCCCGGCGGACAGAGCGTGTCATAGGACTTACACCACTCAGCCTTTGGTGCGCGGACACTCCGCAATCCCGCTAATGTTCAAGCATGATGAGCGTCAACCAGGCTTGACCCAGACGGAATATCACCTCCAAACTCGACCCAAGTTTCGTGCTTCGCTGGAGGGATAATTGACTTTCAGTCATTACCCTCCGGATCAGCAATCGTGATTGCAGACCTCCGATCCCTTTTCAAGCAGAATCCATGCCAAAAACATAAACCCCCATTTTTTTGATGATTTAGGCGCGCACTCTTTGTTAATACCTATGACTCATGTGTCGCGACTGACAAGGTCTTTGACATAAATGACAAATTTCAAATGGCATGACTATCCTCAGTCGCAGCAACCTATGCGCACAAACCGCATCCTCAAGTACAAGCTCTTCTAATCTAATTTTACATCAACCAGCCCGTGGCTGAAGAAGAAGGCGAGTGCGAAGGCGCCCGAGCTGCCTCGCCCCTCAGGAGCTCAGGCTAGCTAGCCGAATCGTCTCAACGTTAGGCGAGCATGTCCGGTATTTCTTGACGAAAGCCACGGCTTCATCCAAATCCCAATTCCGACACCAGTGAAGGTGGGCAATGACTACAGTTGGAGAGCGACCAGCGCCTGCCGTGCAGTGAACGTATACCAAGCGGCCCTCTTTCAGCAGTTGATCCAAGACTCGAACGCACTCGGGAAGCTTTTCCCGAAGATCAGTCGGATCGAAATCTCTAACGGGGACTCGTCGGAGCTCTATACCAGACGCCCTGTAGTGGTCTTGAAGCGAACCCCAATCAAGATTCAGGGACCGCATATCTTCATCCGTCTGCAGATTAAGCACCGCGGTGATGCCGGATCTCTGCCTTAGCAGGTCAAGTTCGCTGTTATCTTTGGGGTATGAGCCGAGGAAGAGCTCGGGAAGAATTCGATTGTAATCCATCTTCCCCACTCGGTTTTTCTTGATCTTCTGTTTCGCACGTCGGAAGACTTCGCCAATCAAATTAACAAGTCGGCTTGTAACCACGCGAGGCATGGAAATTAATTTCTCAAACAGTGCAGTTATTTCTTCCTATGCAATTATACCTGATACTCCGCCCTCTCTGCCGAGAGCTTCTGCATGAACTCAGCCTCGGTGATTAGACCCTTATCGATTAGCAGCTTTGCCAGGGCATCAGTTGTTGCCAGGCTGGATACCAGCAACTCCTGCATTGTCACCACGCCCTGCTTGTCTACTGTTGCCATTGGTGCCTCCTAAGTGATTTCAATGAGCCGTCCATGATCTCTCTTATTCTGATCAGCTAGTCGCCAGATTACTGGCATCGCTCCCATACCTTTCTTTATGGGCTTGACCCCAAGGTGTATTGCCTCACCTTTTTGTCCTTTGCCCTGTGGTTGCTTGGCTATCCGGACCAAGCCCTGAAGCGAGTGCAGGAAGCTCTCACCCTAGCTCAAGGACTCTCTCACCCCTTTAGCCTGGCTTTTGCCCTGACTAGTGGGTCCTTTCTCCGTCAATTCCGCCGGGAGGTGCAAGCAGCCATGGATTGGACAGAGGCGGTAATGGCGCTCGCTAACGAGCAAGGGTTTCAACTCTGGTTGGCGTGAGGGACTATTTTGCGAGAGTAGGAGCTGTCCGAGCAGGGGCAGGGGGACGAA
>JACZXR010000549.1 GCA_022571535.1 Deltaproteobacteria bacterium
GGAACTTCGTAGGACTCAATTAAAGCGTCGATTAATTGCGTTTGGGGATGAAATAGCCCAGAAACACCAATAATTTCACCCAGATAGCCATTATCCTTATTGTGGGCAAATCCTACAAGAAAATCGGGCTGCTTCTGTTGACTTTCCATTAAGAATGCTAATAGTCTACCGCTGTTAAATTAATAGAGCCTCCCCCATCATTGATGCCGCTTCCAGTGAAGTGAGGCCAAACAGAGGAACGGAAAACCGCCTCTCAAAGGGGGAAACATGGTGACTCAGAGCCAGCCGCTTTTGCCAGTTCAAGGTAAGGGTGTGCTGGCTTTTTGTTTTCCCCAACACCGAATCCTTTTTAGGACCTGGTTAAGAGCGTGGGAAGCAACCATGCCGCTAGGATCAGATCAACAAAGGAGGCCACTATGATGCTCAGGACCATCGGGCTTATCAGTACCCTTGTCTTCGGACTGCTTGCACTGCCGCTCTCAACCGAGGCGCAGCAGGCTGCAAAGCTGTACCGGATAGGCTATCTTGCGCCTGATTCTGGGCCGTCGTTATCCTCCGAGGCCTTCAGGCAAGGTCTGCGTGACCTCGGTTGGGTTGAGGGAAGGAACATTGTCATTGAGTACCGATGGGCAGGCGAGAGGCGAGAACGGCTCGTAGGCCTCGCGACCGAACTGGTCCAACTCAAAGTAGACATCATCCTGGGCTCGACAACGCCGGGGGCCCTCGCCGCCAAGAATGCGACGAAGACGATCCCGATCGTCATACCTGTTAGTAATGATCCTGTGGGATCCGGGCTTGTCGAGAGCCTCGCCCGACCAGGCGGAAACGTCACGGGTTTCAGCTACCTTGCGCACGAAATGACTCAAAAGCGCCTAGAACTGCTCAAGGAGGTCGCTCCCAGAATCACCCGTGTAGCCATCCTCTTGAATCCGACGCACCCAGATTCCGCAGCCGAGTTGAGCGAGGGGGAGGTCGCGGCTAGGGTGCTAGGGATGCAGCTTCAAGTGCTTAAGGTACGGAATCCCAGTGAGCTTGAAAGCGCTTTTTCGGCAGTGATCAGAGAGCGCGCCGATGGCCTCATCATGCTGTCAGACCGATTGTTCTTTAAGATGCAAGGAAGGATCGCGGAGTTCGCTGCAAAGCATCGGGTGCCGACCATTCACCATGCGAAGGAGTTCGTGGAGGCTGGTGGCCTCATGTCATACGGTCCGGACCCTACGGACATGTACCGGCGTGCCGCTATCCTCGTGGACAAGATTCTGAAAGGCGCCAAACCGGCGGACCTACCCGTGGAGCGGCCGACAAAGTTCGACCTGGTGATCAACCTGAAGACGGCCAAGGCACTGGGCATCACGATTCCACCGTCCATTCTGTTTCGGGCAGATAAAGTGATCAAGTGAGATCGATCTACTGGGGAGGAAGCAGGTGATCAGCGGCGGTCCACATGGGCCGTCGTTATTTTGTCCAAAAGGACGTAAGACGCAATTCAATAGCTCTTTAATTGAGTCCTGGGGGTCTAAAACTGAGCAAACCCAGGCCTGGAGCGGCTCTGAGCGTATCTGGAATTGACTCTTTATGAGTTGCGTCTGATCGGGCCTAAAAGACGGATCCCTCCTGACTCCTGAGAGTTAACGACTAGGGAGAGGGGGTTTGTGGTGAATGCCAATTCTAGCGCAGGATGAGCACCTCCAGGCCTGTTTCAGGGATTTAAGCCTCCGTGTGGCTACCTTACCATTGCCCGGCAGAGATAGGTGGCTAAACTGGCTACTAGAGCAGGGCTGAGGAGCAAGAAAGGTCATTTCTGGAGACCTCCAGGGTCCTCCCGCTCCTAAAATATGCGTCCACACCTGAAAGCCTCAGGAATAAGCGTTAACAATTATTTGTGGGGGGGTTCTGAATCTGGGCGCAGAGGCGAGAATCGACCCCGCCTTTCTTTCCTAGCATATGGTTGCACTTGGGGCAGTACCATCCGAAGTAGAATTCCTTCCGGAGCTTCATCTGCTCGTCTATCTCGAGCCACTTGGCGATGGTCCTATCCACGGGGCAGATCGGGGGGTCCACCCCACCAGCATATAGGTTTTCTCGAAGATGTCAGGCTTGCAAGGATACTTCTCGCCGTCTATCCCGGAGAGGATCCAGTCCAGGAAAGCTGCGTTGTTAGCTGGCCCCACCAACAATCTTATTTCGATTTTGAGACGTCTCAATTTCGTTTTTGAGCCGTATCATCACTATTGCTGTACACAGAGTTCACAGTCCTCTAGTGCCTTGCAAATATGATATAATCAACTGTTTTTATTGTAGAATTACTGCTTCGGCTGGCCTGGCCTGTAAACGCCGTCCGTAAAGGTTAGGCAAGCTATCTCTTCATCAATCCTGTCAAAATCCCCCGCCTAAAATTTATAACTTGCTGATA
>JACZXR010000550.1 GCA_022571535.1 Deltaproteobacteria bacterium
GAGGATAACACCCGACATTGATCTCCGGGGTAGCGAAAAAACTCTCCTCCGAGGCCAAGATCAAATCGCAGGAGCTAGCAAGCTCACAACCACCCCCGAGGCAGGCTCCTCTCACCAGGGCTATGGTGATCTGCCGCAGCGAGAGGAGCCGGCGAATCACACCATGGACCACCTCCAGCATCTCCGGCACCTTCTGCCGGGTGTGGTCCTTGACATCGACCCCGGCGGAGAAGGCGCGGTCCCCACCTCCGCGGAGGACCAGAAAATCGACCGCACCATCGCCGTCCACAGAATCCAAGGCCCTGCGAAGCTCCCGCAGCATGGAGAGGTCCAGGACATTGAGCGGAGGGCGCACAAGTGTGATTACAGCAGCTCGGTCTTTCTTCTCCATTACAATGCTCATCTCTCTACTACGAAACTTTGCCGGTATTTCAAACCTTCCAGAAGTTCCCCTTCTATTAAACGAGCGCCTTCTTTTTTACAAGGACTTGCCCTGAGCGGCTGCCACCCTGCGAAGGCTAAAATCGGGGGTACCTTTCCCCGACTAGAACAAGCGTTTGACAAAATAAAGCTATACACTTACCCTAGTTAGGTGCGTTATTCGATAGAGTCTCTGCCTCAATGGAGTGTAATGTGAAACCAACACGTTATCTTATCGTCGCATTGGGAATGTGGGTTTTCCTCTGCGCAACGCCGTTGCAGGCCTTGGCGGACGAATGTCCTCGGCGGAATTTGCCCGGCCCTGACTGTTATACAGAGGACCAGGCCAATCCCCTTAGGATAACCGCCTACCTCTTGCACCCGTTCGGCCTGCTGTTGGAATGGACTGTTGCTCGACCCTTCCACGCCCTGGTAAGCGGTAGCAAGGAGCTAGAATATGTATTCGGCCACACCCGCCACGGATCCTATTTCGAACCAACCGAAAGGGATGCTTATGGCACACTCTCGAAGCGAGTCGCTATGAAAAAGCCGCCCGCCGAAATGAAAGTTGAACCTAAAGAACCGGTCAAAGAGAAAGTCATCATTAAAAAGGTCATTGTGGAAACGACGGTATACAAGGATGTTCCCAGGATCGTCGAGGTTGAAAGGGTTATCCTCCCCGACATCGCTTTTCGCTTCGACTCGGCTGACCTGACAGAGCTTGGAAGAGGGATAATCTACCTGGCCGCCCAGAAACTTAAAGAAAAATCGGATACCAAAGTCGTGATCGAAGGGCATACCGATTTCCTCGGGCCTGAAGAATACAACACGAGTCTGGGACTCCGTCGGGCCCAGATGGTGAAAAAAGAGCTGCAACAGCTGGGGATTGAACCCGAACGAATGAGGGTGGCCACTTTTGGAGAGTCAAGACCGATAATAGACCAGGAGACGGATTGGGCACGCGCAGCCAATCGCCGGGTAGAGCTGAGGATTAACGGGTTTTGAAAAAAAAGCTTATTGGATCTAAGAGGCCCAGCCGAGGACACACGGCTGGGCCTTTTTTTGCACCTCTGAAGCTCACGTGAACGACACCCGTGATTTACCGCCTGAGAGACACCTACTACAAGAGAGCAAAAAAGGAGGGCTACCGCTCCCGGGCGGCATACAAGCTGTTAGAGCTCAGCCGGCGCTTTAATCCCATCAAACCAGGGGATCGAGTCGTAGACATTGGGGCAGCACCGGGAGGGTGGCTGCAGGTAGCGTCTAGTTTGACCGGACCAAGGGGAATGGTAATAGGGGTAGACCTCCAACCCATCGCGCCCCTCAAAGAAAAAAACATCCTCCTTGTTCAGGGAGATATCACTTCCGAGGATACCCAAACAAAAGTCAAGGAGCTGTTAGGTTGCCCGGCCGACTGTGTCCTCTCCGACCTCTCGCCCCGACTAAGCGGAATCCGCGACGCGGATGTGAGCCGCTCGGTTGAACTGGCTCGCACGGCCTTTACGGTAGCATCTGTTCTACTCAAAACCGGAGGCTGCTTCTTGGCGAAAATTTTTATGGGAGACGAAACGCAAACCTTAGTAGCTGAGGCAAAAACGCGCTTCGCGTCAATCCGATGCACACATCCTGAGGCCACACGCAAGGGATCATCTGAAATCTATCTGATCGCAAGAGGATTTCGCAAGGGATCTTAGGCGTTCCCGAGCACAGGGGCAAGGGATTACCCGTACCACCTGTCGAGCCCTCGACCTGAGCTCGGGCCGAAGGTAGCCTCAAGGTCGAGCGACAGAACGCCCTGTGCGGGAATGAGGCTGGCTCAATCGTTTTCGGACCGGGGTTTACCCCGTACCACAGAACGCCCTGTAGGTAAGTGCAGGGATGAACCCCGTTCCAATTCCGTCGTGAGAAAACGATGCGTCCCCTATCCAGCACGGTTGGAACGGGGTGAATGTTCTGAAGTTCCCGAAGGGCAAGCCCTAAAGCCACGGACGTA
>JACZXR010000551.1 GCA_022571535.1 Deltaproteobacteria bacterium
CCTTGATAGGCAAGGGTTTTCCGGCAAGCGTTTAATCAGAATGGTAAAATCTTCATATTTCGTTATCCACGCAAAAAGTCAGTTGTGATGCGGTTTTCCACAGCCTTATATTTCTTTGCGGCTCATTTGGTGCAAGATTCAGATAATACAACAATAAATTTTCCTTGATAAAATATGCCTTTTGATGTATTTTTTTATGCATTTATGGGAGTCTTTTTTATGCGTACTACATTAGATATAGACGAAGAATTGGTCAGGGAAGTCATGAGGGCCGCTAAGGCTAAGACAAAAAAAGGGGCTATTGTGACTGCCCTTAAGGAATATCTCAAGGCCACGAGAAGACAGGAGTTGAGGGATATGATTGGTGCCTACGACGAGTTTGACCTTTCCCTCGAAGAGCTGGAAATCATGCGGCATGGCGGATAAAAAGTTCCTGGTGGATACCTCAGCCTGGATTCTCAGTTTTAAGACAACCGGTCAGGAGGGATTAAAGACCCTGCTGAAAGAAGCAATTGAGAGGGATCGGGTCGTGACCACCCCGGTGATTGCCCTTGAGCTTCTCTAAGGCTGTAAGACACAAAAAGAATTTGACAACCTGAGGACAAGGCTGGAGAGCCTGGAAAATTGTCCCATGGAGGATTTAATCTGGGAAAGGGTTTACAGCTTCGGTTTTTCTCTGAGGAGGAGGGGATTGACCGTTCCCACCTTGGATATTCTGATTGCCTTTCTAGCCATAGACAAAGGCTATACCCTTCTCCATCATGACCACCATTTTCGGATGATTGCAGAGCATTCCGAATTAGATGCGATGGATTTTCTTGATTGAAAATTGTGCCTCTGCCGATCACTAGGGATCGCCAAGGCTTACCAGGATATTACGGAGGCTATGCTCATGCGATCCGATAAATCCAGCCCCTCCTGTCACTAGAAAAGCAGATAGTCCAGAGCTGAGAGTCTAGAGCCAGAAAAAGATCAAAAGTTTAGAAAAAATAGCCAATTTGTTGTCTTTTCTATGCTCTCCGCTCCACGTTCTTCCGACTCTGAGCTCTAAGCTCTTTATGCTCAGTCCTCAGCACTAGACGCTATGCGCATGGCGCTTAGCGCAAAGCGCGTACACCCCAGGACGGATGACGGATGACCGATGACGGGAAGAATGACTTCTGAAAGCTACTTTGCTATTAGCAGTCTTCAATCTCCGGTCCGCGGTCTCTGCGCTGGACGCTATGCGCATGGCGCTTTGCGCAAAGCGCTCTCAGTCCTAGCCTTCCTACCCCCTACACCCATTACCCTTTCTTCAAATCTGCTCTTAGCTCTCGACTCTCAGCTCTGGACACTCAACACTATTTTCTCTGCTGCTTCCTGCCCTCTGCCAGCTGTTTCCTGTTTCCAGTATTCTTCACTGACTCAGCCTGCGCAAGGCCTCTTTCAATACCCCCTCCAGGGTCCCCTCTTTCCCTTGGACAACGGCGCGCACGGTCCTCTCTGAATCCCCCTGCCGGTAGCCTAAATTCACAAGGGCAGAAACGGCATCCCGCATGAGTTCCGAGCTGCCATCGAGACCGCCCATCGGAGCTGCATCGGGTAAGGCTCCGAGTTTGTCTCTCAACTCGACGATCATTCGCTCAGCAATCTTTCTCCCCACTCCAGGAATCGAGACAAGTCGTAGTTGGTCTCCACCACTGAGGGCCCGAACCAGATCTCCCACTGGGATCCCGGAAAGGATATTGATAGCCAGCTTTGGCCCAATCCCCGCCACACTATTCAGCAAAAGAAAGACCCGTTTCTCTTCGTTCTCGAAAAAACCATAGAGCTGTAAGGCATCTTCTCTCAGATGGGTGTGAACAAAAAGGCTCACCGAACGACCAATCTCCGGCAAGCGATAGAACACACCCAGAGATATAAAAAGATAATAGCCCACTCCCCCCACGTCAATGATGACCTCGCCGGGTGCCTTATGGGCTAGAGTTCCGCTAAGCTTTGCAATCACGGTGGACCTTAGACCCCATCCCCGCTACTTGTGGATCCCTTCTCTCATTGAGACCGGCGCGAACGCACTCTGTACGGATAACGATTAACCCCGATCCGAAATTATTCCGCTCGTGAAATACTCCCTGATGAGCATCAGGCCTCGCCAAAGAGCTGCTTTTACCCCGTACCACAGAACGCCCTGTACGTGAGCCCCGTTCTAAGACTGCAGTTGAGTTGGAACGGGGTGAGTACGGGGTGAATGTTCTGGACCTCGCCGAAGGGCAAGCCCTAAAGCCACGGAGGTAATCCGTGGTACGGGGTTTACCGTGAATCGGCAACTCACCTCTAGTATCATTGCAGGCCAAAGATCAAAATGTCGGTAACTCCCGTCATATGGTATCCAAAACCGCAAATGCCTCGAGTGTTTTTTCGGATCGGGGTTAA
>JACZXR010000552.1 GCA_022571535.1 Deltaproteobacteria bacterium
CTTCCGACGCGCTCGACGAAAGAGGTTTGAACGGCTTCTGTGCGGGCCCCTTTCTTCTCCGGTACCGCCTCGGCAAGACCCAGGAGCCGCCTGACACCGGAGGGCAGGCCTTCCCGGTCCAACTCGATTTGCCCTTGAGCGCTCTGATTTACGAGCTTGGTCAGGAAGGTGAGCAGGCCGCTATCCCAGGCAGCGATCTCCTGGGTCTCGAAAGCAATGCGCCTGACCCGAGGATTAAATTTAACTTGTTTCTGAACCTCAGTGGCCGAAGGCAGCCTATCCTGCATTCTCCAGCTGCCTGCGAGCCGGACAAGCAGCGTGTCGTCACCCCGGCGACTGAAGCTCATCTCACTGGGTGAAGGTCTCACGCCTGTCGTTGCGTCCACGAGTCCTCCTTTGGATAACGACCATTCAAGTCACCGCCCGCTTGGTAACTCCCGTCATGGCCGAATCCCGAGGGCGAATCTGTCCATGACTCCCAAGTGCCGTCCTCTCGGCTTGCTCTTCAGATCTTTACTTCGATGCCCTCAGCTCTTTTATCTTCATAACGGGTTTCCTGTTTTTTCATTATTTTGTAACCATACCCGTCAAACATGTTATACTCTGTATGATGAACCCCAACAACTCGTAAAAGTACGAGTTTTCCACCAAAAATTTACCTGTTTTCAGGGAAGGCACTGCATTATCCCAAGGGTAGAGGATGTCAATAGTCCTGTCTTTTTTAAAACCGACTCGTCTGAGATCCTCCTCTAGCCGTTCTGGAACCGCGAAGCTTGCAAGTGCCGGAACAAGGGCCTCCGCCCAAGGACCGGCAGTCACCACTAGCCTGCGCGCCCGGTACCTGTCGCGGTTCGTGCGCACATAGACGCCACTGTCATCAGCCTCCCATTCCAATACGTGCTCGCCGCAATGCACGTCTGCTCCCAAGTCTCCCTGTCACAATTAATTACCGGACCGCCTCACCAATGATGTGCAGGCTTACCCAAGGAGGCACCGGCGGCCTCGGAACTCCCGCTGTCGGATAAATCCTGGGGGTGTCGAGTGACAATGTGGATGACTTTGACTCCTGTTGCTCGGGCGGCCGCGGTTAAGCTCCGTCTTAGCCTGTTGGAGCCCTTGTAGGACGGATCTTCCACCGTCTCGAAACTTCACCGAAACCTAGAACAATTTTCAGCAAAAACTAGTAGTTTTACGAGTTCTTCGAGATTGCTTTCTACTGATAGGAGGGCTAAATTTACTGCTATCTTCGTCATAAAGGGGGTTGACTTTTACATCGGCCGCGAGCCTTGTAACAGTCTCTTCGCATAATCTGACCTACAGGAGGGGAAAATGGCTCACATCAAGTTCGCACTGGTTCTCTGCGCCGTGATAATGTTAGCTTCATGCTCTTCTACGGTCTCCGACCAAGCAAAGGGAGATTCGCAAAAAAAGCTAGATATGCCAAAGAAGGCACCCTGTACGAGTTTACGCGATCCAAGATGTCGCTAAATTGAATGGTGCAGGCCATTTTCGCCCAAAGCCCCCACCCAAAGGGGCATGACGACGACGGCCTGCCTGCGTACCGCGATCTCATAGGCCGAATCGGAACACCGAAAAGACCTGTCAAGATCCTGCCGCAGCGAGTTCCGTACGGCGATGGTGTACGTATCTGGAAGTTTTCCTCGGTAACGGTTGCCCAAACACCGCGACTGTATGACCGGTTCGGTTACAGATTCGTTGGCGACGTATTGCCAGTGTGGTTATTAGACACTCGCCTCCACGGGGTTCGCGTTTGGTGATGGGTTCTACGGGCTTGGCCACTTGCGACAATCAGAATTTCCCTTTTAGAATAAACCCTTCATTGGTAAAACATAACGGCCGCTGAAGGAATCGCCAGGACAGTCAATCTACAGTCATGGAAGACTACCCACCGTCCATGGGAAAGAGAGAGCCCGGGGCCGAGCGAGGTAAAACCTAGCCAAAGATCTTTGAAATTTTCCGTTGAATTTGGGTTTAGTGAATCGGATAAACGATGACTCCCCCCGTGGAGTATTGATCTCAACACAGGCCGCGTATGACATCCAAGGCCTTACTCCAGGGGGCGAGCGCAAAGGCGCAAAGGGCGCCAAGCATAAACAAGATTACAAATTCGGAGCACGAAATCCGAAATACGAAACAAATTCAAATGACATAATTCCTAATCATCAAAACTATCGAATTGAATAGTTTAAGATTTTGGTAATTTGAATTTGGGTATTGTTTCGAATTTCGAAATTGGGATTTCGGATTTGAATCATAATTTGTTTCGAGTTTCGATATTCGAAATTCGGATTTCATTCTTTGCGGTCTTGGCGTCTTGGCGCGAAAAACTTTGTTGAAGTCGTTCTGTTGAACATTTTATCGGTAAGAATCTAATAATCGCCCTCCA
>JACZXR010000553.1 GCA_022571535.1 Deltaproteobacteria bacterium
CAACACCAAAGCAGCGGTGGCGGTGACCGACGTCGGGGCTGACAAAGTGTTGTTAAATGTACTTCCGTTGGCCCACAACCTGCCGCTGGCCTGCCCCGGCTTGCAGGGTTTCCTGTTGAGCGGCGGCAAGGTCGTTCTGGCGACCACGACACGCGCGGCCGACATTTTTCCCTTGATCGAGCGCCACCGGGTGACCCACATCCATGTGGTTCCGGCGCTCCTGATCCGCTGGATCAACGACCTGTCGATCAAGCAATTCGACCTCTCTTCGCTGGAGGTCATCCAGAGTGGAGGTCAGCGGCTCCAGCCTGAGGTCCGCCGCCGCACCAAGGAGCTTATCCCGAGCGTCACCGTGCAGGAGAACTTTGGCATGTCCGAGGGGATGCTTATGTTCGTCCGGCTGGACGATCCCGAGGACGTGAGGATGGAGACGGTGGGACGGCCCATCAGCCCCGACGACGAGGTCCGACTCGTAGACGAGGAAGACAATGAAGTGGTCCCCGGGGAGGTCGGAGAGTTCCTGGCCCGTGGGCCATACACACTTCGAGGCTATTACAGCGCACCCGAGCACAATGCCAGGGCGTTTACGTCCGACGGATTTTACCGCTCGGGGGATTTGATGCGGCAGCACCCCTCGGGCAATTACTTGGTTGAGGGGCGTAAAAAGGATCTAATCAACCGAGGTGGAGAGAAGATCAGCGCTGAGGAGATCGAGAACCTCATCCTGACCTATCCCGCTGTCCAGAACGTGGCCTGCATTCCGATGCCTGACCCGGTTCTAGGGGAGCGCATGTGCGCCTGTGTGATTCTGCGCACCGGCCGTGAGTTGACCTTTGAGGAACTGGTTGCCTTCCTCAACAAGCAGGAAATCGCAAAGCACAAGCTCCCCGAACGGGTGGAGATCATGGACGAGTTTCCGATGTCTGCCTTCGGCAAGGTGTTAAAAAAAGATTTGACGGAAAGGATAACGCAGAAGCTAAAGCAAGAGGGTAAAATTTAATTGACCTCTCTGGAGGTCACCAGGCCACTGACCCCATGAGCCACACCTTCGTCAGAATCTTCTATACAATAACTCTACCTGTCCTGTCACCTGCAAAATCTATGGTAGACCCTAGACACTTTTTCCGTCTTGTAACGGTTGACGTTTAACGCGTCACGTTATAGACTGACTTTCTTGATAAGGTCCTTCAAATCCAGGGAGACCGAAAAGATCTACAATCGTCAGAGATCTGATCGATTACCCCATGATATTCAGCAGGTAGCTCTACGAAAATTGAGGATGCTGAATCGGGCTATGACGCTGCAGGATCTCCGGGTTCCACCCGCAAATCGCTTGGAGAAACTCTCCGACGATCGTGCAGGCCAGCACAGCATCCGGATCAACAACCAATGGCGTATTTGCTTTGAGTGGCGAGATGGGGATGCCTGCAACGTAGAGATTGTCGATTATCATTAGAGAGAGAGGGTTATATCCGTGAAAAAGTTAAAGTCTGTCCATCCAGGTGAAGTTTTACTCGAAGAATTTCTCAAGCCAATGGATCTCAGCCAAAACCGTTTGGCTTTAGCTATTGGAGTACCTCCCCGGCGCATCAACGAAATTGTGCTGGGCAAGCGAACCATTACTGCTGATACGGCCCTGCGGCTGGGACGTTATTTCAGCATGTCCCCACAGTTCTGGCTGGGCTTACAAATGGATTATGATCTTGATGTAACTGCCGATAATCTGGAAAAGCGCTTGAAGAAGGAAGTAAAACCGTACGCGGCAGCTTTTTAACTCCCATCTTTGTCTATTTCTTCCCTTCTCCTTTATCATTTCGCCTGTCGCCTTTCCTGTTGTTTTGCCTTATTTTAGATGAAACTAACTTCGGCTGAATCACTCGATCCGGTCATATCTTTGATTCCACAACTTTACCCGGACCGGCTCTCCCCCGCTGAGCATTTTGGTGAGTGACTGGAAAAGCAACGGTGTTAATCAAATTACGCAAGTCTGACACTGGGACTTTCTCGTGCCATTGCCTGTTTTAACTTTTCGTCCAAATTCTCGTAATCCCCCAGGTACGCCCGCATTAAGCTCTTCCAGAGTTTGCCATGGTGGGGGACTACAAAGTGGAGCAGTTCGTGAACTATGACATACTCTCCAACGTCCCGGTCCAGATCCAAAAGCTCGGAGTTGAAGTTAATTACGGGGTCAGGCGTGATATTTAATTCTGCTGAAAAACTCCCTATTCACGAAAATTAGGGAGATCGAAAATGATTAGTCAAGCTCAGAAATTGGATTGTAGGGCATTTGTGGGCGAAATATATTTTTGTTTTTTCCAAAACAGACTTATTCAGCAGAATCATATTTGCTATTCTTGGCTTCCGGGGTAAGAATTCTGTAATTGAGAGTCAGAGCATG
>JACZXR010000554.1 GCA_022571535.1 Deltaproteobacteria bacterium
TTTAGAGGCAATAGCGGGATACGACCCAAAGGATCCGCTGAGTTCCGAGGAGCCAGTTCTCAATTATTCAAAGGCTATTGGAAATGAGGTGAAAGGACTCAGGGTGGGACTTGTCAAGGGATATTTCGATAGCCTGATGGTGGGAGAGGTGAAGAGTGTGTTTGGGGAAGCCGTCAAGAAGTTAGAGTCTCTCGGCATGTTGGTAGAGGAGGTATCTATTCCTCATATGGATTTGATTCCGGCAGTGCAAACCGCTACCAGTCGGGTGGAAAATGTCTCCACGCAGGACCATTATCTGAAAACCAGGCCGCGTGATTATAGTCCGACGCTACTCTACAGGCACATCTGTGCTCTGATGATCCCCGCAGCGACTTATGTGACGGCCCAAAGAGTCAGACGAATTATTTGCCAGGAGTTCGATGACACCTTGCAGAGGGTACACGTGATCGCCGCACCAAGTGTAGCTTTTTCCGCGCCGACTATAGAAGAGTGCAACCGAGGCTTTTTTGAGAATGCCGGCAGAAGGATCAACTTCCAAGATGTGAGGGGAAACCTTGGGACTCTGTGTACGCTCCCTTTTAACGTTACAGGACACCCTGCGCTCAGCGTCTGCTGCGGTTTCTCTTCTTCGGGTCTACCTATCGGTATGCAGATTGTAGCCGGGTCCTTCCAGGAAAGTATGGTCTTTCAGGTAGCGCATGCTTATGAGAGGGTAGCCGGATGGTACGTAAGAAAGCCTGACCTGCCGGAGAATGGGACCAGAGCGTGACAGAGCGGGTGTTATCCATTTGAGATCCTCCTTGCCCTCCCATGAAAGGTCTAGCACATCCCCCGGGCATAGAGGCCTATAGAAAAGTTCTTTCAGAATCATTTCATATAGTTCACAAGCTAGCTTGCTCCCCATGAGCTTCGCTGCTATTTTTCTCCTTAATGGCACATCAGAGAAGAGACGGTCAGTTCCGATTGGTTTCCGATTTTAAGCCGCAGGGACACCAGCCTCAGGCTATAGAAAAGCTGGTTCAGGGGATAAAGAAAGGACTGAGCGATCAGGTCCTTTTAGGAGTCACAGGGTCAGGGAAGACCTTTACGATGGCCAATGTGATCTCCCAAGTGAACAGGCCTACCTTGGTGATTGCGCCGAATAAGACCCTTGCGGCCCAACTCTATAATGAGTTTAAAGAGCTGTTTCCGGATAACGCCGCCCGGTATTTTGTCAGCTACTACGATTATTACCAGCCTGAGGCCTATGTCCCGTCCACGGATACCTATATCGAGAAAGATGCCTCCATCAACGACGAGATCGACAAGCTGCGCCATGCCACGACCATGGCCTTGTTAGAGAGGCAGGATGTGGTGATTGTTGCCAGTGTCTCGTGTATTTACGGTCTTGGCTCTCCCGAGGCCTATTTTGAGATGATGGTCTATCTTGAAGAAGAAATGGAGATAGACCGGGATCAGGTTCTCAGAAAACTGGTGGATATTCAGTACCAGAGAAGCGACTACGACTTTCATCGCGGGACCTTCCGGGTCAGGGGGGATGTCCTGGAGGTCTTTCCCGCTTACGAAGATAGGTCTTCCGTCCGCATCGAATTCTTCGACGACAAAATCGAGTCTCTTAACGAGTTCGATCCCATCCGGGGAAAGGTGCAACGACGTGTTACGAGGGTTGCTATCTATCCTGCGAGTCACTATGTGACCGGTGAGGACCGAAAGAAAAGGGCCGTCGTGGCTATCCGGGAGGAGCTCAAGGAGAGACTCCAGCAACTTCGAGCGGAAAACAAGCTCCTCGAGGCCCAGAGGCTGGAGCAGAGGACCCGATACGACCTGGAGCTACTGGCCGAGATGGGATTCTGTCCTGGCATTGAAAACTACTCGCGTCATCTTACCGGACGAAAACCTGGGGAGCCTCCGCCGACACTGTTGAACTACTTTCCTGATAATTTTCTTCTTTTTCAGCAAATAGCAGAAGCATCCAGGTCCGACCGATTCTCCAGATGCCGTAGCTGCTCACCTGCACCTTAGAAATGTTCTTCCTCGCCGAGATCGACGCGACGATGATCAGAACCAGATAGCAGATGTATGCCTCAAAATCCGGCGAAAAGCCCATATCTTCCATGCCTCGGAAGCTTAGCGCATCTTCAGAACGTGATCCGTCATCTTATAGGTGGAGGGTCGAATACTGATGACGGCATCCATCAGGTTATGACGGGTGTTGAGCGATCCTTTGCTTTTGATGAGCCCGGCGCTTTGCAGCTCTTGCACGGCCTCAATGATCACATCGATCTTGTGGCGGACTCGGGCCTCGCCGATCAGTTCAAAGCCGCGAATGACTCCCGCATCGTGGATATATTGCAGGAGTTCTAGACTGGTGGGGTCCAACTGGGGTAGGTTGGCATTC
>JACZXR010000555.1 GCA_022571535.1 Deltaproteobacteria bacterium
GGCTTAAAAAACTGGGCCGCTCAGCCGAATCGTTAGACAGAATAACTGTTCTGTCTAATTCCATGTCTTCGAATAGCGCTTCCTAGCGGAGTTGGTGAACCACCACTGATAACCGCTCTATCACCGACCCTTTTCACGAGGTAGGCCAGGATTAAAGTGATTTCTTACAGGCTCGTGACCCCCTTTCAGGAACTGCCGAGGGGGCCAGACCGGGTTGCAGCGGGCTGAGGTTCGCTTTTACCGCTTCAGACTCTCCTAACCCCAACTTCTAAAGTTCTCGTAACGTTTCTGGGTACCCTCCACTACGTCTTTCCAATTGGACCTCATTGGTTTGACTCCCAGCTCCTCGATAATAAACCTGAGCACCTCCTCTAGCGAAATCCGTTTTGTGGGCATATGGGTTTTGCTGAGCTGCTTTGCGCTTCCCGTTGCCGAATGAAAATGGAGGTGCGGGTAGGTCGGTCCGACACCAGGATGCCAGTGATAAGCCAAAATTTCCCGCCGGTCACTGTCCTGGATACCGTAGTAGTAGGCCGACGTAGAAACCTTCCATGGTCCCTTTTTCCCTTTTGCCTGCCTGATATGGAACCTGATGATTACCGTCAGAAAGAGGACGGGACTCGATCTGAGTTTCGAAGCTTCATGCCGGAAGGACAAAGCTTGGACATTGCTAGGATCATCACCGCTGGCAACCGCTTGATCGCGGGTTACACAGGATAGCGCCTCGTTTATTGGACGGATGAAATTCTGGACGGCTTGGTGGGGATTTTTACCTGCCAAAGGGGATCAGAAATGCAAGCCGCAGGATCTCGGGGCGGTCGGGGTTTTTGAACTCTTTCTCGTTCCACTTGCGGACGAACTCCTGCCCACTCATGCCAAGGTACCGCTTGGCCTGGCGATCAAGGAGTTTCCGCCCCTCCTTGCGGCTCAAGATTTTAGCGTGGTTGGTTTTGGCCTTCATTGCCCCAATCCCTACAGCTTTGAACATGAGTTATGTTGCCAGCTATATCAATTATATATATTCGACATGTGTCAGAAATGCAACTAATGCGTTTAACAAGTGTTTAACGGACGGTTCTAAAACAAAGGGCGTGGCCCGGTGGCATCGACCCCGGGCTCTCCTCGCCTTGACGCCCTCAGGAGTGCCGAGGGTCCAACCGTCCCACGGTGTGCACGAGTGTCGCACCAAATCGAAAATTATCCGACGGCCGTACTGACCGTGACTTTTCGGACGTAGCGGTGGTACAGCTCGCGATCGGCTTTGAAGACTCTCTCATAAGCCTCTCCCTCGGAAAGCCTCCCGCCGGACTTCTCGATCAGCCGCTCTTTCCTCTCAAGGACTTCCTTGGCGATGGGACCAAGGCCCAAGGCCCTGGCTTCGCGCCGGTAGCCTGCCGAGTGAAGCTTGTAGCATGCTTTGCCAAAGTCGGTTTTCATAACTTTCTCCAGAGCTGCGCCGCAAACCATACCGATAGTCACGTCCGCACTGAAGGCGCTGATTGCGGAACTCCAGGCCGAGCGGCGAAGGCTTCCCAACGTTGACGGGCTAGTGTTCACATTGGACGGTCAGGCCATCGATGAACTCAAGCTTGAGTATCACTTCAGGAAGGCGCGGAAGGTGGCGGGCATAAAGCACTTCACCTTCCACGATTTCAGGCATTGTGCGATTACGAGATGGGGGGCGACGAGAATTCCCACGGCTGTGGCGATGCTGGCGGCTGGCCACAAATCGGTGCAGTCGCATAAGCGCTATCAGAACCTTCAAAAGTCCCACCTAAAAGCCAGCTTTAAAAATTCAAATTTGTTAACGAGCTGTTTACGTGGAAAAAGGCAGCAAGCGAATCATCCGTAAGTTATTGATTTTATGGCGTCCCCGACGGGATTTGAACCCGTTCCAGGTTCTGCACTCAAAAGCTTGCAAGTGCTAAGTATGCGACAATTCAAGAAATTGAGAAGGCGCAAAAGTGTTTAGGGGCTAACCTTGGCTATATCCGATCTAACCAAAATCGAACCGTTTTCGACATGAACTGCCAGGGACTTTTCCAAGGGTTCATTCAGGCTTCGGTAGGATGACCTAATTTTTTACTAAGTGCAACCTGTTATTTTATTTATGCTTGACCCACCTCAGTGTGAAATGGTAGATAGGCTGAGCCGGAGTAGCTGAAGGGGTAGAGTCTCGCTAGGCACCAGCGGGTGACGACATTTCCTCTCCTTTGGAAGAAAACGTGATAAGTTTGAGTTGCGAAGCATGCATGGAGAGATATGAAGCCTCCAATAGATAAAGACAGCGATTGCAGTGTCCCCGACTGCTACAATCAAGCTGTGGGATATGTTCTCACGACCGACCCAGAAATAATATACTTTTGCCACCATCATGAGAATTATCCCAGCGCCTTTA
>JACZXR010000556.1 GCA_022571535.1 Deltaproteobacteria bacterium
GGAGCTGTAACCAAAGGTAATAGACAAGTTTGTAAGAAATGCTGGAAGAGCGCTAGTGTTTATGATCGACCATTCAGCACGCAGCATGTGTGGGAAATGTCTTACGACCCCGACATCAAACCACAAGTCGGGGTCTTCAGGCTCAAATATCAGCCACGGTCTTTGAAGATCAGTGACGGATCGCTGGGTAATAATCGCCTGACCACGGATGGCCCACCATTGCAACGCAGCGAAGAAAGTATAGATACCACCGATTACAAGCAATCCAATCTGAATTCTCGATGGGGACCACCAGGATTCCCGCTTGGTGCGGGTTTGTTTATTAGCAGTTTTTTGCTGATTGGCTATGGTGCGAAGGGTTTCAATGAGAGACTTTTCAAAAGTAGTTGGTTGTCCCTCTTGAGTCTTATTTTTGGGGGAGTCTTGTATGTGATTGGGGGCATCCTCATGTTCATCGGGCCATTCGTTTTCTAGGTCCTGATTTGGACCTAGCTCGGCGTTTTCGCTTGCGCCGCTTAGGGGCAAGAGCAACATGACTAGGATCAACAGAAATGAGAGCTTTAAGGGCTTCATCAAACTTCAAAGGGCATAGGGAAACTGGCTTTGCTTTTGGCATATTTACCCCTCAAATGGCAAACGGTATTGCCCGTCCTTCTAGGCCCGGTGTCAAGCCCAACATAATCGCCCTATCGGGGAAGGATAAGGCCAAGGACCCTCCAAGATGCCCCCCGGAGGTGCAGGCCCAGAGCGGGAGTGAGAGGCATGAAAAAGGCTTTTGGCTACCTTACCCTTACCTTACCCCTTACCGGAGGAGTTATGTGTCTAGGAACGCTTCCTATAGCGTTGTCCTGGCCTAAAAAGGCCAATCCTGAAGGCTTGCATGCTCCTAGATGACCCCGGGATGGAACACTGACCTTTTAAAAGGTGTCATTTAAACGGCACTTCCTCAGGGGCGAAAATGAGTCAATTCTAAATGGGCTGGGACCCGCTCTGGGCTTGGGTTTGCTCGGTATTGGACCGCTAGGACTCAATTAAAGAGCTATTGAATTGCGTTTGGGCATGGATTTACCTGCTGAGGGCGTAAAAAAACGGCGGCCCGATGTGGACCGCCGCCCTCAAACGATGCAGAATTTCCTTGCTCGTGCAATCCAGCTTTATGAGCAAGAGCCGGGGGAGCCTTGCGACTCCTCCCGGCTTGGAGTGTACGTGCAACGGTGGGTCAGGTAAGCCAGCAGACCTCTAGGAACCCTACTCGGTTGAGTTGTCGTTGAGACGCACCATCAAGGTCATCCCCCCCCGCTCATCTTCAAAATCTGATTGGTGCACGCGTATGCAACTTTGCTATCAGGTTTCGTCTCGCCAAGCATTGTTGCCCAACCCTGTTTTTCTACGTATTTTTGTTGTTCCCAAAAATCCTTTTTTTTCAATTCGTTGATCTTCTGGGCTCGCTCCGGATCCTGGGTAAACTGTGTGACACAAATTAGTGTTAAGCGATCGACGACAGCATCTGCAGCCATCCTCTCAGCAGTACCGCCCGTAACCCATCCACCCCAATTGAAGCCAATGGTGGCTAATACAATTGCGCCACCAATAGCACTCCAGAAACCTACTTTAATTTTTCCCCAATTCATCTGGCCTCCTCTAAATCAGTTTGCAATGCGATTCCGTTGACCTTCGACTCATCTTCCCCCCACCAAGGAACGGTTCCCGTCCCTCTGTTTGGCCTCACATCGCTCGGGAAGCCTTATCAAAGCTGGGGGAGGCTTTTATTACTTCTTAACTCGCCCTTTTAGTTCAGTCTGGGGAGGTTGTCAACGGGCTAAATAACGGTGTATTGGCAGGCACTTACAGGCCGATTTCATAGCAAGACGCAATTAATCGACGCTTTAATCCAACAAGGGTCGAATTCCCCGCCGCTTGCGGCGTCAAAGAAATCGGTAATTCGATACCTGATACCCCGCTGCTTGCGGCGGGGTCGTTCATTTGAGTCCTCATCACCAATCTACTTGGTCTGTTTGGAACCCTTGATGAGTAACAACTTGTATCGTTTCGGCCACGACCGGGGAGGCCTCAGGCACATCCCGTCTCTTCGTACAAATGCGCATATGTTGGGCAGGGAGTGGCTTGCACAATTGTCTGGGTTCGAATATCGACACCCTTCGGTCTGTGTGTCAGAATCCGCAGGCTTCAGTGGCTCATGGAAAATGTTTTTTTGGCGTAATTTCACCTGCTTCCCCAGGTTTGACTTCTGTTGTTCGCCGCTTGAGGACTCTTGTAATTTCTTATACACCCTTGACACGAACCTCACCAGAGAGGAGCTTGGGTAGCAACGCATCGCGAAAGGCAGCGAGGGTGCGGGATTCGACGCGATTGGCTCTAATTCAGCATCTTTCCCCT
>JACZXR010000557.1 GCA_022571535.1 Deltaproteobacteria bacterium
GAAGAAAACCTGCGATCTGTAACCGGTATCCCAGCGTAGGCCGGAGCCGCCAAGGCTGAGCTAACTCCGGGCACGATTTCAAACATGACGCCCGCCCGGGCCAGCGCCTCGGCCTCCTCTCCTCCTCGGCCAAAGACAAAGGGATCACCCCCCTTGAGTCGGACCACCTGTTGACCACGCCGAGCGTATTGAGCAAGGAGATCATTGATCTCCTCTTGAGGCAAACTATGACTTCCAGAGCTCTTTCCGACAAATATTCGGATGGTATCTACCGGGGCTTCCTCCAGCAAGCTCCGGTTTACCAGGCGATCATAAACGACTACGTCTGCCTTACGTAGCAGTTCCAGGCCACGGACGGTCATGAGCCCCGGATCGCCGGGGCCGGCACCTACCAGGAAAACCTTGCCTGTTGCCATGCTTTACCCAAGTGTGTCCATGAGATGAGCCTTGGCCTCCTCGCGTTTTCCTTCGGCTATGAGCCGTCGAAAGCCTTCCCCCAGTGCCTGTCGCCAGGCCTTAGCACCAGGACTCACCGAACGCTGCCTTAGTTCTCGCCTAACCTCTGCTGCTACTTCGGTCAGTTCAGCATAGTCTTTGGTGAAATAGGATTCGAGTTCTTCTCTTATGGCTCTTGATAATGCCGGACTGCTCCCACCTGTTGCTACGGCCACGACAAGATCACCCCGTTGAAGGACCGAGGGCAGAATAAAATCGCAATGAGACGGATCATCGGCAGCGTTTATCCAAACGCCTCGCTCCCGTGCTTCCTGGGCCACAACTGAGTTGACCTTTTTGTCATCCGTGGCGACGAAGACCATTTCATACTCGATCAAGTCTCCTGAACGATATTCCCGCCCTACGTATCGTATCTTGCCCGCTTCCACCTGAGAATGGAGAAGTCCCCCCAAACTTGGGCTGATCACTGTGACTGTTGCCCCCGCATTGAGCAGGGCCTCCACCTTTCTTTCTGCCACCACGCCTCCACCCACAACGACACAAGGCCGATTCGTCATTTCAACGAAGATAGGGTAGTAACTCATACCTGTCTCCTCACCAGTGTTTTGACAACCAACAGGATGCCGTTTCCCTCTATTGTGCCCATGTCTTCATAGCTCTCCTGATTTAGCCGCCTCGTGCCCAGTGGTAACACGCGGAAGTCAGATCCCTGCGCCAAAACTTGCCCCCTCAGGGAGCTTTGTCAGCTTGATCTTTCTCTGTGCCCCACCAGCTCCTAGTGATTGCCATCGGTAGCGCCAAGATTTTTCAAGAGGGCCTCAATTTCGAAGGCCGAACGTGTCTTTATCTGGACGGTAAACCGCTGCTTTGGATCAGTGTTTCGCCGGAGGGTAAAATCGGCGCCCCCATACAACGCACGCGCCAGATCTTCCAGGTCTGGCTTCAGGGCACGGAAGGTACGCTCAGTGTTAGGCGCATGAAGGCGATCGTTGATCAGGATGAGGGCCTCGTCTCCCCGAAACTTAAACTTTCCCTGAAGCGATGGTTCCCCCTCTACTCTGCGGCAATAATCGAGGGCTGACCTAAAGGTTGAATGGAGTTTTTCTCTATTTGATCCCTGCATAGGTTGCTTTTGATTGTAAAGAAGCCCTAGCCTACTGCCTGTGTTGTCGATGCTGATATTTGCCTCGTGAGCAATAAGGAGGATTCCAGGTCCAGAGGCCATATGACTGTACTCGGCCAGATCATAGTAATCCCCGTCCGAGGCCTGTATCCACGAGTGAAAGATATTGATAAAGGCGGTAAGGGGAACCCCGTTGGATTCCCCGACGAAGAACTTTACGTTGATCTTCTGTAAATCCATGGTTTACTAAAACTATCCCTCCCCCGCGCTGGTGGTTCCAGCGCTGATAGCACGGTTGGCACTACCCGCGCTGAGTAGTCTATTGTAACAACTGTGCGCCGCATCGATAAAAAGCTGCGCCTCTTGAAGACGCTGGAGCGCCAAGTCGTTTCCTATCTCACCATTATTTTCCGAAGCACCCCTTGCCTTGAAGAGGAAATCAGCGAATTTACTGCCTGCGTACTTGTCGTAAAATAATTTCGTATCGTAAAAGCGCTGGCGAAACTCAGAAAGAATGGCATCTTCATCATCCGAGACGTCTCTATTTTGCGTTTTGATAAGTCCCTGGGCAGCGTGGATCATAGAGGCGTAAGCCATCTGCACTGCTTTCTTAAAATCCTGATTGTCCAAGTGCATCTGCGACTCGAAAAGCTCCCGTTCGCTTACCGCGAGGGTAAACTGTGCCTGAGAGATAACCTCTCCGGCGCATTCTCCAACACCCATGTCGGTCAGCGTAAACTCCCGCGGGTCACCCCAATCGCTATAGTAGGAGGGGTCCACGTCGTGTGGGGGGATCTTGGTGAGATCCTCCAGCAT
>JACZXR010000066.1 GCA_022571535.1 Deltaproteobacteria bacterium
GACGCGCACCAGAAGGGTTCTCAACCCAAACGCCGTCCCGAAGCTGCTCAGGAACTCTAAGCCGGCCTAAAGGCGAGCGACCAGACGACCCGAAAAGGCTCCACACGGACACTGCCATGCCTGCCTGGTACAAGAATCCACGCTTCTGGTTAGCCGTTGCTGGCATCCTCGCGCTCGTTATAGGCATCGCTCAAGGCATCGATGAACTCACTAATCTCGGATGAGGCTAAAAACTCCTTGAGATGGCGGCGGATACTATCCACATTCGGCCGGCCGTCGTTTAGCATCTCATCGATTTGTTTGCCCAGGCTCTGCGCTGCCCAGCCGAGATGGGCCTCTAGAATCTGCCCCACATTCATCCGTGAGGGAACACCCAAGGGGTTCAGGACGATGTCCACAGGAGTCCCATCTTCCATATAGGGCATATCCTCTTCTGGCAGGATGCGGGAGAGGACCCCCTTATTGCCGTGCCGACCTGCCATCTTATCTCCAACCTGGAGTTTGCGTTTAATCGCCACAAGAACCTTCACCATCTTGATGACCCCAGGGGGAAGTTCGTCACCACTCTTAAGTTTGTTGATCTTATCTTGGAAAACCACTTTGATGAGATCGACCTGCCCCGTAGTACTCTCGACAATGCGTTTGACCTCGCCATCTACGGACTCATGGTCGACGCGGATCTCTCCCCAATAACTCCTGGGGATATGCTCCAGGTCTTCCTCGGTCATCTCATTCCCTTTATTCAGAAGAACCCTTCCGTTGTCATCTGTGAGGCGCGCAGCCACACTCCGGCCCACCAAAAGTTTCTTGAGGCGCTTCAGGGCTCCCTCGTGGATGATGCGAATCTCATCGTGCTGATCCTTCTTCAATCGACTGATCTCATCATCTTCAATGACTTGGCTACGCTCGTCCTTATCCATTCCCTTCCGTGAGAAGATCCGCACACTGATCGCCGTTCCTTCCACTCCGGGCGGAACTCTGAGAGAGGTATCGCGTACCTCGCCGGCCTTCTCCCCAAAGATGGCCCGCAAGAGCTTTTCCTCGGGGGAAAGCTGTGTTTCCCCCTTCGGGGTAATTTTACCAACCAGAATGGTCCCGGGCATCACTTCTGCTCCAATACGGACGATGCCGCTATCATCGAGATCCTTTAGCGACTCATCACCAACATTGGGAATATCCCGGGTAATTTCCTCCGGACCAAGCTTGGTATCCCGAGAAATACATTCAAATTCATCGATATGCACCGAGGTATAGATATCTTCTTTAGCGATTCGCTCGCTGATGAGAATCGAGTCCTCAAAGTTATACCCCCCCCAGGGTAGGAGGGCGACCAAGACATTACGACCCAGGGCAAGTTCTCCTGTCTCTGTTGACGGACCATCCGCGATGGCTTCACCGGCCTTCACGTGATCTCCGAGAACCACAATGGGTATCTGGTTGATGCAGGTATTCTGATTGGAACGCTGGAATTTCACCAGGTTATAGATATCCACACCTGTGTCTCGATGAGATCCAGAAGGGCGATCTGCCTTGAGGACAATTCGAGTTGAGTCCACGCTCTCCACAACCCCATCACGTCTGGCAAGGACCATCGCCCCCGAGTCACGTGCCACAATGCTCTCCATCCCGGTCCCGACCAAAGGGGCTTCGGTACGCAACAGCGGGACTGCCTGACGCTGCATGTTGGAACCCATGAGAGCCCGGTTGGCATCGTCATTTTCCAGGAATGGAATAAGGGAGGCAGCAACGCTCACCAACTGATTCGGAGAGACATCCATGAAGGTCACTTCTTTGGGCTCCGCCATCACAAACTCACCGCCTTTTCGTGCGGAGACACGTCCTAATGTAAAGTGTCCCCGGCTATCGATCGGAGCGTTGGCCTGGGCAATTACCTGATCCTCCTCATCGAGAGCGGACAAATACCGAATACGGTCCGTCACTCGCCCCTTCTCCACCTCCCGGTACGGCGTCTCAATGAAACCATACTCGTTAACCCTCGCATAGGTGGAGAGAGAGGCAATGAGGCCAATATTGGGGCCCTCTGGAGTCTCGATGGGACAGACCCGGCCATAGTGGGTAGGATGCACATCGCGGACCTCGAAACCAGCTCGTTCTCGCGTAAGCCCTCCAGGCCCCAGGGCCGAAAGACGCCGCTTATGAGTAATCTCGGATAGGGGATTGGTTTGGTCCAGGAACTGGGAGAGCTGGCTGGATCCAAAGAACTCTTTCAAGGCTGCAGAGACGGGTTTATAGTTGATCAGTTCCTGAGGCATCAGGGCATCAATGTCCTGAAGGCTCATCTTTTCTTTGATGGCCCGTTCCATACGTACCAATCCCATACGAAAGTGATTTTCCACCAACTCCCCCACCGGTCGAACCCGGCGATTACCGAGATGATCGATATCGTCCACAAATCCATTTCCGTTCCTCAGTTCAACGAGATATCGAACCACTTCGAGGATATCCTCTTTGCGCAGCGTTCCATGATCCAGGGGCACGTTGAGTTTGAGCCGGTGATTCAGCTTCAGCCTCCCTACCTTGGATAGATCATAGCGATCAGGATTGAAAAAGAGATTGTTGAAGAAGGTCGTGGCAGTGTCCAGGGTTGGCGGGTCTCCTGGACGCATCCTACGATAGATCTCCAAAAGGGCTTCCTTAGGAGAATGAACCTTGTCCTGAAGAAGGGTATCGCGCAGATAAGGACCCACCGACGAGTTCACTAGAAAGAGAACCTCGATCTCGGTAATCCCTCTATCCCTGATTTGATCCAGCCTTTCCTGGGTGATCTCCTGGTTACATTCCAAAATAACCTCTCGGGTTTCAGGATCCACAATGTCGTGGGCGACAATCCGCCCAATGACATCCTCCCATACAATCGGGACATGCTTGATTCGCGAGGCCTCCATCTGACGAACCTGAGCCCGGGTCAACCTCTTGCCCTCTCGAGCGATCAACTCGTTGGTCTTGGGGTCCCGTATGTCGTGGCTAGTCTTGAGCCCCAGGATCTTATCAGGCTTAAAAACCAACAAGGGCTTGCGCCCCTCAAAGACAATAGTATCGCTGCTGTAGAAATAATTGAGCAGGTCTTCCGTGGTCATACCCAAGGCACGCAGCAACACCGTGATATGAAATTTCCGTCTCCGGTCGATGCGGACGTACAGGATATCTCTCGGATCAAATTCAAAATCGAGCCAGGAACCACGATATGGAATCACCCGAGCCGAGTACAGGAGCTTGCCGCTTGCATGGGTCTTTCCCTTGTCGTGCTCTAAAAACACTCCCGGGGAGCGGTGGAGCTGGCTGACGATTACGCGTTCCGTCCCGTTAATCATAAATGTACCATTCCTGGTCATCAACGGGACCTCACCAAAATAGACCTCCTGCTCCTTAACGTTCCGGATACTTCGGTTACCGGAATGGGGATCCACGTCCCACAGCACCATCTGAACAGTTACTTTTAGCGGTGCCCCATAGGTCATGCCCCTCTGATAACACTCCACCACGTCGTACTTCGGCTCGCCGAGGATATAGCTGACGAACTCCAATGACGAAGTCTCCTTAAAGTCCTTGATGGGGAAAACCGATCTAAAGACTCCGTGAAGCCCGATGTTCTGTCGTTGGTCAGGGGCGATGTCCCTTTGCAGGAAAAGGGCGTAGGAGTTCTTTTGAATTTCGATCAGGTAAGGAAGGTCGATGATCTTCTTTATCCTGCCAAAATTGCGTCGAAACCTTAGATTATTAGCCACATGAACGGCCATGGTGTCTCCTCTTTTTTGTCATGAAGCTTTCAGCGATCAACTTTGGGCCTGTTGATTGCAAGCGTTTAGCCACCAACAACCTATTTAATCTCGACCTTGCCCCCAGCCTCTTCAATCTTTTTCTTGACCGCCTCTGCGTCAGCCTTGGAAACGCCTTCCTTCACCGCTTTGGGCACCCCTTCCACTAGGTCCTTCGCCTCTTTCAGGCCCAAAGTGGTCAGTTCACGAACAGCCTTAATGACTTGGATCTTCTTTTCCCCGGCATCGGTGATGATTGCGTCAAATTCCGTCTTCTCCTCCTCGGCACTGGGTGCGCTCTCCTGTGCTCCCACAACGGCCACCGGTGCTGCCGCGCTCACCCCCAACTCTTCCTCCAACTCCTTGACCAGGGATGCAGCCTCCATTAGCGTCATGCTTTTAATAAAGTCTTTCACCTGCTCCCGCGTCACGTTTTCCATGGAACCCCCCTTTTTTTGTAAATTAGTTTTCAGCTACGAACTCTTGGCTTAGTTGCCTCAGATCATATCTTGAGTTAATAGCTGGTCGCTGACTACTGAGTATCTACTGAGATGCTGCTTTTCCCTTACGTAGCATCTCAATTAGGCGAACCACCCTCGCCCCTGGCTCCTGGATCAGCCGCAGGAGATGTCCTGCCGATAGCTGCATGATAGAGAGCAGCTTGGCCTGGAGCTCGGTCCGACTTGGCAATTTTGCCAGGTCCTTGACCTTCATCTGATCCAAGAACTCCCCCTCCAGGAATCCTCCCTTTATCCTCAACCGATCGTTTTGCTCGGAAAACTTGATCAGGGCCTTTGACAGCGTCACCGGATCCTCGTAGGCAAAGACCCATCCATTGGGACCTGTTAATAGGTGATCAAAGGAACTATACGGTGTATCCTTGAGGGCCCTCCGCACCAAGGTGTTTTTGATTACCTTATATTCTCCAGATGCCTTTTGAATCTCGCGGCGGAGCTGAGTCATTTGGGCTACAGTGAGGCCCTTGTACTCTGTCACAATGGCCATCCTGGCTGTTTTGAGCTTATCCTGGACCTGACTCACCTGCTCTGCTTTTATCTCTCGATTCAAAGTAAGGAACCTCCAAGTCCCTATTATCTATGTTGCCATCGTCCTCAATTGAGACGGATCTACCTTGATTCCCGGCCCCATAGTTGTGCAAAGGGCCACACCGCGGATATAGTTGCCCTTTGCCGAGGCAGGTTTCGACCGCACCAGGGTGGCCAAAACAGCACTAGCATTTTCAAAGAGACGATCCTGATTAAAGGAAACCTTACCGATGGGCAAATGGATGATCCCGGCCTTGTCAACCCTAAACTCAAGCTTACCCGCCTTAATCTCTCGAACTGCCCTACCAATTTCAGCTGTGACTGTCCCAACCTTCGGATTGGGCATCAGACCCCTCGGCCCCAGAATCTTTCCGATTTTTCCTACCGCCCCCATCATGTCTGGGGTCGCAACGACCTTGTCGAAGTCGAGCCACCCTTCTCTGATCTTCTTGATGAGATCTTCGCCCCCGACGACGTCTGCCCCCGCCCCCTGGGCCTCCTTCTCCTTCTCGCCCTTAGCAAAGGCCAGAACTCGAACCGTCTTCCCTGTGCCGTGGGGAAGCACTACTGCCCCGCGAACGTTTTGGTCCGCCTGCCTGGGATCCACCCCTAACCGCACGGCCAATTCCACGGTTTCGTCAAATTTTGCCGGCGCGGCCTCCTTCACCAGCTGAACTCCCTCTTGCAAGTTGTACTTGCGGTTCCGATCTACCTTACCTACGGCGTCACGATAGGATTTGCCTCTGCCTTTCATGGTGCCTCCGCTGGTTCTCTATTCCACAATTTCTAAACCCAAGCTTCTGGCCGTCCCCTCCACGGTCTTCTCTGCGGCCTCCAAGTTATTAGCATTCAAGTCGCTCAACTTGCTCTGCGCGACTTGTCGGATTTGTTCCCGGGTGACTTTTCCCACCTTAACCTTTCCGGGCTCCGCCGATCCTTTTTCAATTCCCGCCGCCTTCTTCAGCAAAACTGAGGCAGGAGATGTCTTGGTCACAAAGGTAAATGAACGATCCGCATAAACTGTCACCACGACCGGGATGATCATTCCTGGTTGCGATTGGGTGGCAGCATTAAAGGCCTTGCAAAATTCCATGATATTAACACCGCGCTGACCCAATGCAGGCCCAACGGGAGGACTGGGGTTCGCCTGACCTCCTGGTATCTGTAGTTTGATCTCACCGATAACTTTTTTAGCCATAAGCCGGATTAGACCCGCGAGTTGTTAAAACCGTTTGAGCAGTTCAAGTCGTTGAACGGGTCCGTCGACTTGAACGTTTTTTATCTTTGTCAACTGCGTTCCACCTGAACAAAATCTAACTCCACCGGCGTGGCACGACCGAATATGCTGATCAAAACGCGTAGCTTGCCCTTCTCCGGCCGTACCTCGTCCACCACTCCGTTAAAATCTGAGAAGGGCCCATCAATGACCTTAATATTCTCCCCAGCGGAGAAAATGACCCGGGGCCTCGGCTTGATTGCCCCTTCTTCCATCTGCTTGGTAATCTCTTTAATCTCATCGTCACTGACGGTAGGAGGATGCGTGCCCCCTCCTACAAATCCCGTCACCTTAGGGGTCCCCTTGACGATATGCCAAGTCTCTTCGTTTAACTCTATCTGTGCAAGGATATAACCAGGAAAGAATTTTCTGGACGAAGTCTTCTTTTTCCCCTTGACTAACTCCACCACTTTCTCCGCTGGAACTAGGATCTCACCGAAGAGGTCCTGTTTACCTAGGACCTTGATCCTATCCTCCAAAGCGGCCTTGGCCTTATACTCAAAACCTGAAAACGTATGCACCACATACCAATTTTTCGCCATACAGGAAAACCTGTCCAGAAGTTAACTGAGCAGAGCCTGAATTGCCCGCGTTAACCCAAAATCTACAAACGCCAGATAGAGGGCTATAAACAAAACTAAAATCAAGACGACCGACGTCGCTGCATAGGTTTCCTTCCGAGTCGGCCAATGCACCCGCTTGAGCTCTTGCCAGGCCTCCTTAAAGTACCCGGTCGATTGCCGAACGCTAACGCCAACTCTCCGAAACCAATCTCCCATGAGCCTGCCGAACGCAACAACAATGGCGGGTCAGGCAGGATTCGAACCTGCAACGACCGGATTTGGAGTCCGGTGCTCTAGCCAGTTGGAGCTACTGACCCCGCTCTCTCCTTTACAGCTACAATTTGTTTTCTCGGTGCAAGGTGTGGGTCCGGCAGTAAGAACAGAACTTCTTAAAGGCCAACTTGTCAGTGGTCTTTTTCTTATTTTTCGTCGAGGTATAGTTCTTACGCTTACACTGGTCGCAAGTAAAACCAATCAGATCCCGCATCATCTTTCCCTCTAGCCTGACCCCTGCTATTGAAGAATATTGGTGACCACTCCTGCCCCAACAGTTCTCCCCCCTTCACGGATTGCAAATCTCAAACCATTATCGATGGCAACCGGCGTAATAAGTTCGACTTCCACTGTGACGTTGTCCCCTGGCATGATCATCTCGGCCCCCTCAGGCAATTTCACCACACCTGTCACATCGGTCGTGCGGATGTAAAACTGTGGACGGTATCCAGTAAAAAATGGCGTGTGTCTTCCCCCTTCCTCCTTGGTGAGGAACAAGACCTCGGCATTGAACTTGGTGTGCGGGGTAATGCTACCCGGCTTGGCCAAGACCTGACCCCTCTCAATCTCTTCCCGCTTAACCCCCCTGAGGAGCACGCCGATATTGTCGCCTGCTCGCCCCTCGTCGAGAAGCTTGCGAAACATCTCCACTCCCGTGGCCACGGTCTTCTGGGTATCCTTGAATCCCACTATTTCGACCTGATCCCCTACTCGAACGATACCTCTATCCACTCTCCCCGTTACCACTGTACCCCTACCGCTGATGGTAAATACGTCTTCTATGGGCATGATGAACGACTTATCCACATCGCGGACCGGCTCTGGAATATAGCTATCCACAGCGTCCATCAGTTTAAGAATGGCCAGCTCGCCTATCTCTCCGGTATCTCCCTCCAGCGCCTTCAGAGCGCTTCCAACAACCATTGGGATCTCGTCTCCAGGAAATTTATACTTGGACAGCAGCTCTCTGACTTCCAACTCAACAAGTTCGAGTAGATCTTTATCGTCAACCGCGTCGGCCTTATTGAGGAAGACCACCATGGAGGGGACACCGACCTGCCGTGCAAGCAAAATGTGCTCACGGGTCTGAGGCATAGGACCATCTGCCGCAGATACAACCAGAATGGCCCCGTCCATCTGCGCCGCGCCGGTGATCATGTTCTTCACATAGTCCGCGTGGCCTGGACAATCCACGTGGGCATAATGTCTCTTAGAGGTCTCGTACTCCACGTGTGCGATGTTGATCGTGAGTCCCCTTTCCTTCTCCTCTGGTGCCTTATCGATTTGGTCATAGGCCATGAAACTCGCCATCCCTTTGCTCGCCAGCACCTTGGTGATGGAGGCGGTCAATGTGGTTTTTCCGTGATCCACATGACCGATTGTCCCGATGTTGAGATGGGGTTTCTTCCTCTCAAACTTCTGCTTACTCATCCTTGCCTCCCAATTAGCCTGCGGCCAGATGTTTGCCGACCAGCCTTTTTGCTCATTTTCTTAAAAGCACTCATTCATTCACATATTCCAGGCAAAAGCCCAGGAGCGGGATCGAACCGCTGACCTCGTCCTTACCAAGGACGTGCTCTACCAACTGAGCTACCTGGGCACTTCAAGCAGAAGGTAGGTAGCTGATGTGTTTGCAAAACTTGATAATAAGGAAATCTCACAACGATCTGCCTTGCCCAATAGCCGAACTGGAGCGGGAAACGGGATTCGAACCCGCGACCCCGAGCTTGGAAGGCTCGTGCTCTAGCCATCTGAGCTATTCCCGCATATTTCGCAATCAAGGCCCTCTATCTCGAACCGCATCTGCCCTGCACAGTAGATGGTGGAGAGGGGAGGATTCGAACCTCCGAAGTCATAAGACGGCAGATTTACAGTCTGCTCCCTTTGGCCACTCGGGAACCTCTCCTCGCCGGG
>JACZXR010000558.1 GCA_022571535.1 Deltaproteobacteria bacterium
AAATGGCCCGCGGCAACAGATTGCTTATTTAATAGGCACCTCAAAGAAAGTAAAATCAATAACTTATCCATATTACATTATCAAGTAACCCCGCGGCTTGCCGCGTGTACAAAGTCGATGGGGTTTCCCCCGTGGAGTCGCGGTCCATTACTCCACAGGGGGGGAGAAGTGGTAGCTCTTCCCTTTGGTCGACCACGGGGTTCAAACCCCGTGGTCGATATAACTTGATTAGATTGCAGTAGATATCAGGCTTAAAAGAAGTCACTCTCTTGAAGAGGGTTGGCCAATCCACCAAAAGCCCAAGGGGTATCTGGAGACTCAGGCTATTATAATGACGGCTACCCTGCATGAGTCTATTTGCCCACCTTGTCGAGGAGACGCCCAAAACCGTCGATCGTACTCGCACAATTCATCCCCCGTAATGCCTCCCATACCCAGGCCTGTGTATTTGTTACCACAGGTTTCCCGTACTCCCTTTCAATACGTTCAATGATAGTGGTAACCCGCCACTTATTGCAAGGCATATAGAGGCCGTCCACATCTTGATATTCGTTAAGAAGGGAAGAAGCAAGATCATACCCCGTCTGGGGTGGAAGATCCCAAATCACTTTTGAATTGTCATACCCCAGTCCTCGGCAAGCCTTCACCTGAATCCTCTCACCCTCCAGAAAACGAACCAGGCGAGCGTCCTGATCTTCAGGAAAAGGCGAGGCTACGACAACACGTTGTAGCCCCAGCGCTTGACAGGCATGGATCACTGCAGTGAGGACGGTTGAGGCTGGAATCGAGGTGATCTCTTTAATGGTCGCAAGGATCAACTTATCCGACCCTGGGCCCTTGTAAGAAAGAAAGAGTTCCCCGGTTATCATCAGGAAATCCAGGGGTTGCTGAACCAACTCTCGAACAATGCCGATAAAGGCACGCTCCACATTTCGAAATTCACTGTCTACATATCGCCCCACCTCTAACGGTCTACCCACTATGGAAATGCCGTCCGGTAAAATCCTGTAGGCATCGACTAGAGTAGTCTCGCTCAGGTTTGGGGATATCAGACCTATCCGTTTCAATTTAGGGCTCCTCTTTACATACGCCGCGCACTAATCAGATCAAACATTTCCTGGAGATAACAGTGAAAGTGACTTTGCTCCATGATGCTTGACCCAGTACTCACCTCTATAAAGGGTTTCGTCATTTCTCGCAAGTTTTTTCACTCAGGGCCTCTTACGTAGTTTACCCCGTACCACCTGTCGAGCCCTAGACCTAGGCTCGGGCCGAAGGTTGCCTCAAGGTCGAATGACAGAACACCCGCGCAGTAAGTGCAGGGATGACTGTTCGGGACTTCCCTCTGTGGAGTGGCGGTCCATTACTCCACTGGGGAGACCCCAAAGCCACGAGCGTAAGTCCGTGGTACGGGGTTTACCAGGTCTTGGCTGTTCTCCCAAAAGGTCAGTGAGATCCCCTCGTCTGGGTTCTCTAAACTCCGGAGCAGCTGTTTACCTCGAAATCCCTCCATCTTGGCAGTAGTGGGAATCACCGTTTCGTTATAGTAACGCGCATACTCTTCCCATTTCCCCAGCCTCAGTTTGCCCAAAACATTCTGACAACCATGAGTCCCTCATGAGATCAGATTTTCGTCTTTATTTTATTGATTATAAGATCCAGGGTAATCCCTCCCTAGAGATTGTGAGGTCTCGGCAAGGTTAAAAGTCGAATCTTCAGATAGTTTTCTCACCCGTGGCCCAATACGCCCGACCTGAAATTGTTTCTCTTGTCATGGAATTCCCCTTGGCGTAGTATATTTTTTATCCGCCTTCGCAGAAGGCCACGGCTGTTAGGCCGTGGATGAATGCGAAAGGCGGACCCTCCGAGGCTCATAGAGCGAAGGAGGGTGCTTCGGGGGATTCCGCTGAAGAAATGAAGGATACCACCGCCGTAAGGCGGTGGAGACTTCATTGCATCCTTCGGCATGTATTTTTTCCTCCCTTAATAGTCCTAGGAACTCACTGACTTTTACCCAAAGGGACTGTAAACAAAGAATCGATCAGAGTTTCTATGATTTCAGCACGATGGCGGATAGGGTGAATCTATGAAATTCACTAAGACCAAATTAGTTCTTGAGACTGCGTTGTTGGGAATTTGCAGTGCGGTGCTTTATTTTCTTCTTTTTTACTTTGAGGATACCGTGCTGGGATGGTCCAAGGGATTCAAAAAAGAGGGGTGGCTTTTTATTGCCCCCATAGTCATCGCTTTGGTTTTTTCGGTTGTACATGGTGCATTTACCGGTCATTTCTGGGAACTGTTGGGAATCCGAGCCAAGGCGAGAAACAAATAACAGGCGGAATATTTGTGGAGTTTATCGACCTAAGTCTAACTAGTGGCCTTTTTCTCTTT
>JACZXR010000559.1 GCA_022571535.1 Deltaproteobacteria bacterium
GGGGGTTGCAGCGGGAGACGATCAGCATCTCGGGAAAATAGGAGAACTTGCACTTCTCCGGATGAAGAAGCGTCTCCGTAAAGAACGTCGTGCCGTATGGGGCTACAGGGCATAGATCGATTAAATCGAATCGCTCTGGCGGCTTTACCTTGGTTGCGGGATAAGGCGGTTTTCGCAGCCGGGCATAGCCCTGTGGAACGAGCAATCCATCTGCAGAGGCGGCCGGAGACCAATGCAGCGGTTGGGTTTCAGATAGAGGGTTGCTCCCGAGATGCCCTCCCGGGACATCGATCGCCCCGACGATAACGTTCAGAAACTGAATGGCAAGACCGTTCAGCATCGTGTGCTTATGCGCTATGGCCCCTCGATACCAGCTCGCGGCAGCAGGCCGGAACGGAAGCTCCTTGCCATCAATCGTGACGGTGCTCCCGATCTCAGCGGCATGGCCAAACTCACGGGCAAGGCGTCGAATCGTCTCCGCCGGGATGGTTGTGACGGAGGAGGCCTGCTGCGGGGTATACTGGGCGACATGCTCCTTGAACAGCGTGAAGGCTGTAGGAATCTCCTCCCCGTTTATGGAGTACCTGCCTTCGAGGGCCATCTGTGCAATTCCCGGATCATCAAACGCGATGGCCTCTCCTCTCGACAGATCCCACGCCAGAGGCTTTCCACTATTCTGGTCGCGCAGATACCGTCCGTCGCTGCGGATCAGGTACGGCCCGTTGGTGAACTTGCCTAAAAACTCCCTGTCGTAGATTTCCTCCTCGTTAAGGAGGACATTGATCATGGCGAGGGCTAGGGCCGCATCTGTACCGGGACGGATGGGGATCCATTCATTGGCCTTCGAACCTGCGTTGATCCCAACCGGATCCACGACTATCAATTTCATCCCATCCATACGGGCATCGGCCATGTTAGCAGCCAGGTCCATAGGGAGGTGATTCACCACCGAGCCGTTCTGGGTACCGAACAACATGAGATACCGGCAGTGGCGGACATCAGGCTCACCGAACCACGTCCCATGGGAGAGATAGGTCACCGGGTGAAAGCAGTTGCCACAGAAATAGTTGGCCGCTCCCCCCCACTGGTTGGGAGTTCCAAAGGCCGCCGCCCACGCCATCCAGAAGACACCCGACTGCGCCCTGGTATCGAAAGCGGCGAGAACAAGCTTGCGGGGATCCTCAGAACGAATCTTCTTCAATTTATCGGAAACGATCTCAAGTGCTTCGTCCCAGGAGATCGCCTCCCAACCTGGATCAACGTCAAATCCCTTATCGGGGTTCGTCCGCCGCATAGGGGCAAGAATCCGATGGGGATCATACAGGGACGCATGACTCGCGTTCCCCTTCGCACAGACCTTCCCCCAATTTTGCAGGCAGTCTGGATCGCCCTCGCTCTTAACAACGACTCCGTTGACTCTGTTCACCCTGATGCCGCAGGTGTTCCAGCACATGAAACACGTGGACTTGATCCACACGTTCTCTTCGCCCTAATCTTTCATAGGAACAATCATGAATGACCACTAATAAAAGCAAGCTTTATGCCACACGCTACGTAACTATTATGTCCTATATCAGGCAACCGCTTTCCAATTAATGGGAAAGGAGAGCACAGGTTTTGCCGTTTCTGAGAAAATCGTTCGCCCATTTTTTCGGGGGTCATTTCGGGGGTCAGACAGACCCCATTGACCTCCTCGGTGACCTCCCCTTTTCTCAGAAACCGGCAGTGAGCACGTGATTGGGAGGCTAGAGGTCTTTACAGGAGCTGATCTATTACTAAGAAGTTCATAAGTAAGTAGCGGTTAGGCAACCGAGGGGGGAGCCCTGGGAGATCGCGGGCACATCCCCTTCGGGATTGCGAATTTCAGATTTCAAATTGTAAATCTGAGATTTGAAATTCCGAGCGTAGCAAGGACCAGGTGGCCTACAAGGCAAAGGCCTATTGACCGTGATCGGAAGGGCTCGGCCCGAGGGATGACAGACTATGTCACGTGTCAAGCTACTAATGAACTCACTAATAATTGATTGGGCAGTAGCGCCTTTTACACAAGCAGGGTAGAAACCGTCGGAAGAAGATCATGCGTTTTAATAAGGGGAATACGGGGGCGATTCCAAGGATACAAGACAAATATTATCAAAAAAAGCATAATCAAGTTATATCGACCACGGGGTTTGAAACGCAGGGGCCGATATAATTTGATTGTAAATTCTTCGTGATCTTCGTGTGCCTCGTGGTAGACAAATACTGTCACATGTCACAGGAACTGACGGTTTAGCAGGCCAGTGAAGCCGGCCGCAGTCTCTTATCTGTTTCAGCAAGAGAGAAATATCACCACGAAGAGCACGAAGGACACAAAGTGAAATCAGGTTACTAGGAAACCCCCACGGCAA
>JACZXR010000560.1 GCA_022571535.1 Deltaproteobacteria bacterium
AATGGGATGAGCCCGGGCCGCTCTTATTATGTTCCATTGACCATCTCCGTCAGGTGAGTAACTCCTCAGCGCCTTTCTCAAACTGCTCTCATAGAAGTCCACGTCTACCCCCACTCCATTGCCTAATGCCTCTTGGACAGAGGAAACCTTCTGTTCAGTCAATTCCTTTTGTTTTTTCTCAGAGTACATTTGCATCATTTTTCTGGCTTCCAAAGGGGTTTGTATTCCTGGTCCGCAAGTTCTCCTTTGATCTTCCAACCAGTCATCAAAACCATCAAAAAGAGAGGTAGTGGAAGGAAAAAGGAAAGTGACTTTCATCGGTTTAGAAATCTTCTTAAGGTAAGGGATGATCTCCTCAATTTGGTCATGCCTTTTTAGTGGAACCAAAATCTGTTCAGCCATGATCTTTCCTCCTTATCTTTCGTAGTTTGTGAAGCGCTCCTTTAAATCTTAATAGCATAAGATATGCCAAGCCTCGGCGGGGTCTGAAAGGCTATCGGAAAGTGTGCAATAATATATGCATAATCAATGAGTTAGCTCATTGTTGGGACAATTGGATGCAACTAAGGACATTGAAGTAATTTAGAGAACAATTGTGAACACCGTTGCCATTTGTCTACTTTGTTGACATAAAGACGAGGCTTATGCCGGGGCAAGGATTGAGACGTGTTAGACGGTATGAGTTAGAGGGAAGGGCGACTTCTTAGAAAGGCGGAAAAAGTTAACGGGCGCCCCGTCTTATGAGGCACCCTTGGCTGGTATTTTCAGCGGAAGCGATCAGCAGTCAGTATACCGGCATCCCGGCCTTCCAGCCTCCCAGCTAGGAGGCTAGGAAGCGAGAAGGTCTTGAAGGATGAAACCTGACAGCTATAACCTACGGGGCGGTGATTTTGCCTTGGGCACCGCCATTGGTCGCATCGACATGAGGTCCCATGCACATTCCCTTATCTGGTTTTGACAGGTTAGGCCGGTTTCCAATATTTCTGTAGCATCACTGTCGCAGTCCCGTCTCCAGCTTCCCTTTCCCCTGATAGACGATACCGAGGTTGTAGTGAATTTTCGTGAATAGGGGGTTTTTCAGCGGAATCAGAATAAACTGTCAAAGATCACTCTTGTCCAAATTGGGCTTTTCAAAACTAACCGGAATTATGAGTTCTATTTATCAGATACCAAATGCCAGGGGAGAGGAAAATACCAATCTTTTATCCGTACACCATGGCGGCACCAAGGGTCTGGTTTGAAAAAGTGAAAAACTACTGCCAAAAGCCAAGCAAAATCGATGTTTGAAATTTGAGCTCCAAGCCAACTGGGGTAGCAATATATCTTGACCTTAATTATTCTTCGAGGCTATTATAGCCATATGAAACAGGCAAAGGTATCAGATCTTAAAAACCAATTTAGCCGCTATCTCGATTATGTGCGGCACGGGGAGACAGTCCTGGTCTTTGATCGTAAGATTCCTGTGGCTGAACTTCGGCCGGTTTCACAAGATGTTCCCGCTGGGAAGATCGGGGCCTTGGAGCGTAAGGGAATTATTAGGCGGGGGAATAGTCACCTTCCCAAGAAGTTTTTTAAGGAAAACCTCGGAGGTATGAGAGCTGGTGTATTAAAGGCTCTTTTAGAGGAGAGGAAACGGGGACGGTGAGGTTCTGGGATGCCTCCGCGGTGGTCCCGCTGCTAGTGGCAGAAGAAGAAACCGACTATTGCCGCAGGCTCCTAGCTGAAGATGCTGAGGTGGTGGTTTGGTTCTTTACCCCGGTGGAGGTCATCTCCGCCTTAACCCGACGCCGGCGTGAGCATTCCCTCAAACTCCAAGACTTTCGTAAGGCTAAGGAGCAGCTCATTCTCCTGGAGAGAGTCTGGTCCGAAGTGGTTACCATGGAAAGGGTCCGGGAGCGCGCCCGCCGCCTTCTCGAGAGTCATACCTTGCGTGCTGCCAACGCCTTACAGCTTGCCGCTGCCCTTGTGGCCTCTGAAGAAAAACCCCAGGACTTACCTTTCGTTACTCTGGACCACCCGTTAGCGTTGGGGGCTGAGGAGGAAGGCTTCAAGGTTTTGGGAACCCAAGGATGAATCGGAAAGGAAAGGGGTGTCTCATCAAAGAAAATTCTCCTTCCTGCCGTTTGGATCTTAACGGTTAGCATTCAGCGGTCAGCAATTGCAATCAGTAATGAGGACTGAGGAGGCAATTACCCACTGAGGGATGAGTAAAAGCAGGGCTAAGCGCTTAGTCTTCCAACAGTCCTCGGCACTCAGTCCTGTCAGCTCTTGTCCCTTTAAAGTGAAGGCTGAAACCTGATGGCTAAAAACAAAAAAAGGGGTGCCTCCTTTGATGAGACACCCCCGGAAAACATGTTGATCAAAGCTTATTGGCTAGTTGCCCTGGATAT
>JACZXR010000067.1 GCA_022571535.1 Deltaproteobacteria bacterium
GACGGGCTCCTCCATCGGCGTCAGGGCACCGATTATAAGACCCTTACCGGTCGCTTTGATCCCTCTCGACTCGCGGATCTTTTTGAGATCGACTAGTACACTGGGACTGACCGCCCGGCGCTCCATGCGCAGGAGAAGATCTGTCCCTCCTGCCAAACATGATGCCTTCTTTCCATGGCGGCGAAGCAGCGACGTAGCCTCTCCGAGCTTTTGCGGGGCAAAATAGTCAAAAGCTTTCATCCTTTATAAATTTTTCTCCTCTCTGAATGATATCAGCCCAAACCTATTACATGTTTTCTCCCTAATTGCCAATAGGCAAGGCCATCAAAATACTTGACTTCTTCAATGGTGAAGGCGAAAATACGGCGAACGACGTATTTTATGGCAAATCAGCCACCCATTCATGGCCGGGGCACATCCGAAAACCCGCGCAACCGATTCGAGCCAATCGAGACTATTCGTGATTCGGATATCATTGACCCCGAAGACCCGTCCCCTGAAACTCATTTCCTCAAGGACACTTCCCGGTCGATTATTTCTACCAACGAAAGCCCCGACATCGGCTTCGACGCCAGCATCAATGTCTACAGAGGGTGCGAGCATGGCTGCATCTACTGCTATGCCCGCCCCACCCACGAATATCTCGGCTTCTCCGCGGGACTCGACTTCGAGACGAAGATCCTGGTTAAGGAAGATGCTCCCGAGCTGCTCCGCCGAGAACTGTCGTCCTCGAACTGGAAACCGCAAGTGCTTGCCATGAGCGGCGTCACCGACCCTTACCAGCCCGTGGAGAGACGCCTGCAATTGACGAGGAGATGCCTCGATGTCTTGGTGGAGTTTCGAAATCCCGTTGCCATCATTACCAAAAACTTTCTTGTCACTCGTGATCTTGAACTATTAAAAGAGTTGGCACGTTATGAGGCAATCACCGTTATCCTCTCCGTTACCACACTGAACGGTGATCTGGCCCGGATCATGGAACCGCGGACGTCCCAACCAGGTCGCCGCCTTGCAGCCATCGGAGCACTGGTGCGGGCCGGTGTACCAACCGGGGTCCTCATTGCACCAATCATACCCGCCCTCAACGATCACGAAATTCCCTCGATCATTGAAGCTGCCGTGAAGGCTGGGGCGCAATACGCGAGGTATACCATCCTTCGCCTGCCTCATGCCGTCAAGAATCTCTTTGAGCAATGGCTGACACATCATTTTCCCGATAGAAAGGAAAAGGTTCTGAATCGAATCCGCGCGATTCGTGGTGGCAAACTGAATGACCCTAGATTCGGCTCTCGAATGAGAGGTGAAGGAATCTTTGCAGAGCAGATCGAAGCAATGTTCTCCGCCGCCTGCCGCAAAGCTGGAATTTCCAATGGCCGCCCGAACTTGTCAACGGCCGCGTTTACGAGACCGAACGGATCCCAGCTATCGCTTTTCCAGTAGGCGATCGGATAAATCAAGGTAGTAAAACAAATTACAACGGGCGGTGAAGGAAGCGGTCATTAAGGCAGGATTATCCAAGCCCGCAAGTTGTCATGCCTTTCGGCATCTTTTGCGACTCATTTACATTAAGACGGCTATGATATCAGAACCGTGCAGGAGCTTCTGGGGCACAAGGATGTGAGCACGACCATGATTTACACTCATGTCTTGAACCGCGGAGGTCGGGGTGTGACTAGCCCTGCGGATCGGATCTGAGCCTCGTGGCGTTATCGTGATACCCTGCGGGCTGATATCTGGATACACTGCCAAAATGGCAGGGTATCACGCCCGGCCAGCGGGCTTGACAAAGGGGGTTAAGTGGTGGATAAGTCTACACATTGCAGCTTGATGACAGAGAGTTGGTTTGTCGTACTATACTGCGAGTGACGTCCAGTATACTTAATAGTTAGACGGCTATCCGAAAGGGCCTGAGCTGATCAGGCACGTACGCAACATCCATGAGAAAGGAGTCATTGCATGTCCCAGATGCCAATCGTCAACCTGCCCGATCAATCTCGCCAGCTTGCTCAGAGTGGCAAGCGGGTGAGCGTCCTATGGCAGGAGCCTGAGTCCCTAGCCTTCGTTGCCCGAGGACGGGAGTACCGCAGCGAGTTTCACATTAACTCTAGTGACGAAGTAATGTATATGATCAAGGGAGAAATGCGTCTGCATTACCGGACTCCGGAGGGGAGGGAGGATGTTGCCGTCATTCCCGAAGGATCGGTCATTTACACTCCTGCCGGCACGCCACACTCTCCGCGTTTTCCGCCTGACGCCTTCGCTCTCATCCTAGAGCGCAAGAGGCGGGAAGGCGAAATCGACCGCTTCCACTGGTTCTGCCCAAAGTGTGATGCCTTCCTTCATGAGGAAACGTTCATTGTGCGGGACTACCGGGAAGACCCTGTTTCCAAGGCCTATCGGCGATTCTTCGAGAACGAGGAATTTCGGACCTGCAAGAAGCGTGGTGAGGTCATGCCCGCGCCATAGCCTGTGCGCTCGGCATTCCGCCTAACGAGCCGGCTGGAGCGGACCGAGAAGACCGTGTCGTGGGTTCCACGGCCGCTCAGCCGCAACGTTAGATTGACATGAAGGGAGTGAAGCTCTCCAAGAAGGCCCAAGCCCTCAGACGGAAGATCCTTTTGGAGGATGAAATCCGCCTGATTTCGCAACGGCTCAAGGAGGTCATGGGTCAACCGTTTATCGATCTCACGGAGCAATATGGACTGAACCTTGAAGACAACCTCCGGTTCCAAACGGTAACTGTTCGCCTCTGGGAGGCGCGGGAGGACCGTGGGATGAGTCTCAAGGATGCAGCCGCAGCCCTCAAGGTGCTGCAGTACAGGCTCCGGGATATCGAAGACGGCAGGCTCAAAAACATCCTTAGGGATGTGGTGGTAGCTTACGTCGGCTTCCTCAAGTTAAAGAGATGGTTTGGGCGGTGGAAAGGAGCGAATCCGGCTGTTATCTGGAGAATTGACATTCCAGCAATTTCCAGGTTTTTATTTATTTTGAGGTCTAAATTGAAATGAAACAACAAAACGTTGGTAGGAATGATCCATGCCCTTGTGGTAGCAGCAAAAAATACAAAAAAATGCTGCTATGGGAAAAATACGGCTACTGAAGCCCATAAACATCACCTTCTACCTCCTTACGATGCTATTCATCATGATCACCCTATTTTAGATGAGAACTTCTTCTAATCTAACGCTGTTCACGAGATATCTGGTGACGTCCCTTGCGCCGGGTATGCCCAAGGCTGTTAAGATTTAAAATTGAGGTGACACTTTGGTGACGAATAATCCGCGCAGCGATTCGGGTCGCGTCTTGCATTACGACAATCTTGGATTGCAAGACCCCTCCCCCTAATGGCGACACAAGCGGAAGTCGTGTGCCAGCTCTGGACAGGAATTTAGGCTCAGCCTGCGTTATTTTGTTGGGGAGTAGGACAATGCCCGCCTGGGTGGTAGCAGCTATCATTCGCACCACAATTATCGCCTTAGGCTTTCTTTTTGTTGCCAGCCTCTGGGGTTTTTACATCTCTATCCGCCCGCCTAGAATTGTATCTTCCGTCACTCCTGAAAATTTGCAGCTGGACTATGAAAATGTGCGATTCGAGACCAGTGACGATCTTACTCTGACCGGTTGGTTTATCCCGGGAGCAACAGCAACAAAAAAGACTCTGATACTTCTGCACGGATATCCCGCAGACAAGGGTGATATTCTACCTGCACTTTCTTTCCTACAAAGAGACTACAATCTCTTTTTGTTTGATTTTCGTTACCTTGGGGCAAGTGAGGGCAACTATTCAACTGCCGGAGCAAACGAGGTTGAAGACCTCTTAGCAGCCATTCAGTTTCTCAAATCCAAGGGCATCCGGGAAGTGGGCGTGTGGGGATTCTCCATGGGTGGAGCAGTGGCACTGATGGGCATAAAAAAGGCTCCGGAAATTAAAGCCGTAGTTTCAGAAGCCAGCTACGCCAGTCTCACTCACATGGCGTCCGAGCTTTTCAGGATTCCTGTAGTACGGTTTCCTTTGGCGTACCTCATCGGGCTCTGGGCAAAAATTTTCCTTGGGATCGATCTTAGAAATATCTCGCCTGTCGAAGCGGTCCAAAATACAACGATCCCTGTTCTCCTTATCCATTCTTTAACCGACGAGGTGATCCCCTTTTCGAACGCCCGCCTTCTGGAAAAGGCTCTGGGAGATAACCCTCGTGCGGAGTTCTGGTTCCATGCGGGGCCCGCTCACGGCGAACTGGCTACGGAGTACCAAGGACGAGTAGCAGATTTTTTCCAAAGACATTTATAAAGGGATGAGGAACATTCATAAAGGAGGAGAACCCTCCGATTTGACCTCAAACCTCTCTATGCCATAGCAACTGCCCCGGACATTCGCCGGTGGGACGACCAGAGGCAATCACCGTCCGGCCGTTTACAAAGACATAGGGGATCCCTTCGGGATACTGTCGCGGGTCCTCGTAGCTGGAACGGTCGCGGATGGTCTGAGGATCGAAAATCACCAGATCAGCTGCCTTGCCGGTTTGAATCACGCCGCGATCACTGAGGTGCAAGATCTCCGCTGGCAGGCTGGTCATCTTGCGGATAGACTCTTCCAGCGTCAGCAAACCCAGTTCACGCACGTAATGTCCCAGAATGCGGGGACAGCTCCCGTACGCCCGAGGGTGCGGCTTGCCGCCCAGCAATCCGTCAGTTCCCATTGCACGCCAGGGGGCACGGAGAATAGTCCGGATATCCTCCTCGCCAATCATGAAGCTGATCATGCCAACGGCAAAATCCTCGTCGAGTAATAGCCGCACGACAGCCTCAAAAGGCTCTACCCTCCACAGCCCGGCAATTTCCGACAGCGTATGTCCTACCACATCACTGTGACGGTCGGAGGCCGTGTAAGAAACCACGATATGGTCGTAACCGGCCTCACGCACCATGTTGCGTCCCCCCGGTATGCCCTGTTCCATATCTGTTTTTATGCGCGCCAGCACCCCTGGATCGCGTAAACGACCGCGGAGTTGCGCTACCCCACCAGCATGGGCCCAGGCCGGCAGCAAGGAGGCCAGCATCGTACTACCCGCCTCGTATGGGTACTGATCAGCAGTGATTTTCAGCCCGGCTGCGCGTCCCTCTTCGATACGCTGAACCAACTGTCTGCCCTGTCCCCAGTTGTTCCGCCCGGCGATTTTGAGATGGGATATATGCAGATGGGCACCGGAGATACGGGCAAGGTCGAAGACCTCATCCAGGGCTGACCAGATGGTGTCTCCCTCGTTGCGCATATGGGTGACGAAAATACCTCCATGTTTGGCCACGATGCGGATGAGATAGATCAGTTCTCTCGTGTCGGCATAGGCGCATGGCGCATAAATCAGACCGGTGGACATACCGAAAGCACCTTCAGCCAGCGACTGCTCCAGGAGCATGCCCATCTGACGCAGTTCGTCATCGGTCGCCGACCGGTCTTCCATACGCATAACACAGAGCCGTAAGTTGCCGTGGCCAACGAGGGTAGCAACGTTGACACTGGGACGAGGTAGACGATGGAGGTATTGCTCGGCATCCCGCCAGTTCCAGTCGATCAGGGGATTGCAGTCCAGGCCAGAGAGATGCGTACGCCACATGGCGGAGGCATCTGCCACCATGGGAAAGGTGCCCAGTCCGTCCTGCCCGAAGAGTTCGGTGGTAATACCCTGGGCAACCTTCATGGGCAGATTAGGATCGGCGAAGACCACCAGTTGCGAGTGAGTGTGCATGTCGATAAAGCCAGGACAGACAATCATGCCGTCGGCATCTACGACTTCTCCCACCGGCGGGAGGCTTGGCTCCACGGCGGCAATTTTGCCATCGCGGACCAGCACATCTGCCACATAGCGTGGCCCTCCAGTGCCATCAATCAGGGTGCCGTGCTTAATGGTAAAGTTCACAACGATCTCCTCTAAAAGCCCCCATTGCCGTATGCCAAATCAGACGTATAATACAAATGCGTTTGTTGCTTGGAGTGCAGGAAAGAAAATAGCAGGCAATGGCCGCCTTACGATTTAAGGTGATACTATAGGATTCCCCTGACGGGAAACAAACCGTGGATTTCAGACGTGCGACACCCGAGGATTTTTCAGACATCCTTAAGCTTCAAGCGACCAACTTCATAGATAACCTCAACACTGAGGATCTCACAGACGGCTTCCTCTCCGCGGAGTTCACCTGCCAGCAATTAGAGGAGATAGCAAATGATGTTGCCCTTCTTGTCGCAAGCGACAAGGGCCGAATCCTGGGTTACCTGTGCGCATGCAGCTGCGATTACTACAAACAATTTCCTCTGCTCGCCACGATGATTAGGTCATTTGACAGCATTCTGTATTTTGGGAAGCCATTGAGATCCTACAATATATTTATCTATGGTCCTGTTTGCATTGATAAATCGCATCGAGGTCGCGGATTGCTGCGCGGGCTCTATGAAGTGTTGCTGGGGGAAATCTCTGGGAAATACGAGGTTGGCGCCGCCTTTGTCTCAAAAGATAATCCGCATTCCCTGACAGCTCATGTGAATGGGCTTGGAATGGCCAGCCCTGGCGGATTTGAATTCCGTGGTCGCCATTACGACATTCTGGCATTCAGCATCGAGTCATAAGGAGAGATGAGGCCAACAAATACAAAAAAAGCTCAAGATCCTGTAGGATGAGGGATCAGACTTTTTAAGGATTAAGGATGAAGAAGGTATATAGCAATCAAGATTACCTTTTATTAAATCATCTCAAAAATGTACTTGAGACGTACGGAATCGATTGCATAATCAAAAACATGTATCTTGCAGGTGCGGCTGGTGAGCTTCCTCCGATCGAGTGCTGGCCGGAGCTTTGGGTGGTAGATGATTCGAGATACGCTGAAGCACTGACGGTGCTAAAAAGAAATCAGGCTACGCTTGAATCCATTAAAGAACCTTGGAAGTGTGGCAGGTGCGAGGAAGATATCGAGGGTCAGTTCTCCGAGTGCTGGAATTGCGGAGAGAGCAGAGCACGGCAGTAAAAGGCACAAGTGGTGCTACTTAAAATATAAGGCATTCCTATGGGGTCTCTCGCTGATTGTAATTGGTCTTGGGATGGAGATCCTCGCCCGCCTCTTTCTCGATTAAAAGATCCCGCATCATACCGCTTCAGAACATCAGCACAACCGGCTTAGATGACGCGGACGACACGTTTGCCCTGCATCAACCCGAGGTCGTGGTTGGGATAGGCAAGGCTGGGATTTGTGGCGGTAGTGAGTGCACGGTCGAGCGCAACGACCGAATCAGCGAGGTTGGTGTACCATCCTACCGGCAAGCGCTCGTGGAGGTTCCTATAAGTGTACGCGACGTCACCACAAATCACGGCCTTACCCAAGGAGGTTTGGACCGCAATCATCTGCGACCCAGGCGTATGCCCGCCAACCCTGAGCAGCTCGAGCCCCGGGTGCAGTTCGACATCGCCATCAACGAGCCGTACCCGACCCTCCTGCATCATGCGATCCAGCGCTGGACGGACCTTTGGCCTGATTAGTTTATTGAGATACTCATGGCACATCAGCGGTCCTGTCCAGAACTCGTACTCAGCACGTTGAATCACGAACCTGGCTTTGGGGAAAAAGTCGAACCCTGTGAAATGATCCACGTGGAAGTGGGTTACCACAACCGTTTTCACATCGTCAAGTTTAACACCGATTTCTGCCATGAGCGTGGGCGGCTCGATGAACATCTTCCCTTCTGCCCATTCAGCCGTTACATAGTCCGGATGGTAAGCGGTATCTACGATCACCACTCCGTCGGGACCTTCAATAGACCAGATGATATAGGGAACTGGTTTGTCACGCCCGATCTCGCTTCTCACACACGGCATGATGCCAGAACGCCGCCAGTTTTCTCCCATCCCTACCATGACGGCATGGATTGTATGATTTGGTGGCATAGCCATCCTCCTAGTCCAAAATTTACGATGAGCGGCATCATAGCTTCGCCCATCATCAACAGTCAAACAATTTGAGGCCAAACCTAGCCATGTTTTGATGGAGAGTCCGGTGGCTTGTCAGTTCCCTCAAAAATTCGTAAGGTACGGAAGCGACAACACCTGAAAGGAGCGGAAATCATGAGTCAAAAGGCCACCTTTGGAGCAGGCTGTTTCTGGGGCGTAGAGGCAGCATTTCGACGGGTTAAGGGAGTGCTATCAACGACGGTCGGGTATAGCGGCGGCCCATTCAAAGGACCGACTTATGAGGACGTATGCACGGGAACAACCGGACATGCTGAGGTGGTGGAAGTGGATTATGATCCCGATAAGGTTTCCTACGATGAACTTCTGAAAGTATTCTGGGAAATTCACAACCCGACGACAATGAACCGCCAGGGTCCGGACATAGGGACGCAATACAGGTCTGTAGTATTTTCTCACAATTCCGAGCAGAAAGCCGCAGCAGAGGCATCAAAAGAGAAGCTTCAGAGAAATGGACATTACAAGAATCCAATCGTAACAGAAATCACGCCTGCTTCGGAATTTTACAAAGCTGAAGAATACCACCAGCAATATTTCGAGAAATGTGGGCAACACTGAAATAAAAAGGCTTCCTGACCTTTCTGGTTCATACGACACGGACCGTCCGAATCTCAAATTTCGACTCTGGTGGGAATTTTGAGAAATAATGTGCCGCTAGAGGTAGAATCCCTTGAATAGGTGCATCTAACCCCGATCCGAAAAAATAATCGAGGGATTTCCGGTGTTGAGCGGCTTAGGACACCAGTTGCCGGCATTTTGATCGTCGGTCTGCAACTACACTAAAGGTGAGTTGTTAACTCATGCTTGAAACAGGTATTTGTCGC
>JACZXR010000561.1 GCA_022571535.1 Deltaproteobacteria bacterium
GGAGGCCCATTTCCCCCTGGAGGAGGTTAGCTACGTCCTGCGGGCAGCGGATGACCGCCCGCTCCTGCGGATGGGCGGCGACCAGCCTCTTGCCCAGCTCCAGCTTTTGCCCGGGGGGGGAGCGGTAACCGGTCCCCATGGTCAAGCTCCAATGCTCGGCCTCCTCTGCGGCGTCTTCAAGCTGCTGGGCAACCTTGATTGCCTCCGCTTGAAGTCGGGTAGTTGCTTGTTTCTCGACTTGTTTAAGATCTTCCTTCAGCCTGCTTATCTTCTGCCTGAGAATGGCCTCGGCACCGTCGGCTTCACCCTCCAGGATGTCCTTTGCCTTTCCCAGGTTTTTCTTTGCCTCATTGGAGAGGTCTTCCTCGGAGAGTTTTTCAGCATTGTCCAGTTCCTCTCTCTTTTCCCCTGCAATTTCTTGTTGTTTTTTCATGTCCCATAGTTCGAGCATGTCATGGCGGGTGAGGACCTTTTCCGATTTCAGCAGTGAGAGGATTCCTTCGCCCAGGAGGAGGGTGCAAAGTCCTGCCTTGGCTTCGTCGAGCCGGGTAAGGTCGCGGAGAATGCGATAGAGATCGCCCTGCTGAAGGGCGATCAAGAGGATGCGATTGAAGAGCGCGCTCGAAAGAACCTCTTCTTCCCTAAGGAAGATGACGTTGTACTTGAAGAGCAAGCAGAACAGGTCCTGAAGTAGGGAAGGAAAGTGCGGGAGGAAAGTAGTCCCGCTCTCCACCAGGGCAAGAAGCGACGGAGACTCGGAACATATGGCTGCGTACGCTTGGCGGTCATAAGAGTCGCTTTCAATCCAGCAGTCGTTTTGCGGAAGCGGAGAAAAGCTGCTCTTCCGCCGAGGGGGCTTTTTTCTTTTTGGTGGCACTAAAATCTTTCCAGCATCTGTTGCTGCATCTCTTCGATCTCTTCTTTGACGGCGCCTACCTTGTCCAGTGGCCGGCCAAGTTTCTTGGCCTTCTCCATAATCTGTTCGACCTTGAGCAGGATATTTCGCAATTTGGTGTGGACCTCGATCAGGGCGTGGGCTCGCATCTCGCTAGTCTCCCACGGGCGTAAGGCATATTCGCGCATCTCCCTCGATTGGTAGAGGAGTTCATTGACTTCCGCTTCGTAGCCAAAAACCAGTTCGTGAATGGTCGAGTGAACCTCCGGCCGCTCTCCAGGATCCCGCCACAGAGCGTGTTCGAGGACGAAGAGGTCTTTTTCCGAGACCCTGACTCCTCCTGTTAGATAAGCATGGGCCTGGAGCAGAGACAAAGATTGGCGATAGCGGCGATCTGAAGCCTGGATGGATTTCTTGCGCAGCTCCCTGCGGATATCGGCGATTGTCCGGTAAATAAAGACAGGGATGGTGAAATCTCGAACCTCCGCCTGCATGGCGTGGAGCTCCTCCAAAGTAATGGTAGTCTTCTCCGCTTGCGGAGAGGTCTCCAGCATCCTCAGAAAGCGGAAATCCTCGGCAATATAGTCGACAACAAATCGAAGTAGGAAACGGTCATAGAGGGCCATGAGCTCATCGTCCTCCGGCAGCTCATTGCTTGCCCCGAATAGGGTCAGAAGGGGGACGGAGACGATCTCTCTGCCATTGTGGAAGAAGCGCTCGTTGATGATCGTCAGGATGGCGTTCAAGATAGAAGAATTGGCTTTAAAGACCTCGTCGAGAAAGGCGATGTGCGCCTCGGGGAGTTTGTGCAACGTGACCCTTCGGTATTCATCCTGCTCCAGTGCCTTGAGGCTGACTGCGCCGAAGACCTCTTCAGGCGTGCTGAAACGTGTAAGGAGCCACTGGAAGTAGTCTGCGCCATTAATACGGCGGCATATCTCATCGGCGAGCATGGATTTTGCGGTACCCGGTGGGCCGATGATCAAGACATGTTGAGAGGAGAGTAGGGCGGAAAGGGCTCCGTCGATAAGATCGCCCCGTTCTAGAAAGATCTGTTTCAGCTCCTCGCGGATCTTTGCTAGTTTTTCCCGGGCAGTCATGATTTGTTCTACTGGCAGCATAACCGTAGCAAAAGGGCTGCCAGGAAACAATGTCTGGTCAGTAACGGGCAAGCTATCGGAGATCCGCCTATAAGCGAGGGCGTAAAACAGGTTGCAGTTTGCTAACATTTTGCGAGACACTGCTGCGAAGGGACAGCAAATGCTGTACGGCCTAGCCTTTAATTTTGGTTGAAAAATGATTGATGGGGGGCGTGACAATTGGTCGCGTTGTGAGGTATAAATCTGAAAAGGTATGCTTGGAGGAGGGGATTCGGAGGGATCTCGTCATAAGGAGGTGAGACCATATGCCGATCATCACAATTTTCCGCGGTGCGTTTAGTGGCGGTCCGGAGATCGCCGAAAATGTAGCTGCTCAGTTGGGTTACCGGAG
>JACZXR010000562.1 GCA_022571535.1 Deltaproteobacteria bacterium
AAGAAGGTTTCTTATAGTGATACCAAAGAATAGGGGCGGCGGTCCCCGGTATTTTAGGATCGTAGCTCACAATTTTTCCCTTCCACTTCGGGTTAAGAAGATCCGACCACGAGGTAACCTCGTCGGGCTTGACCAAATTCGTATTATAAAAAATAGGATGCCTCACAGTTGCTTCGAACACAAAAGAGAATCCTTCTTCAGGATAAATATAAAGGTGATTACCCCCTAGCCACTTCGACTCATCTTTAACCTCAGGTAAAATGAGAGAAGGGCGTAATGGTGCATGCGCCTTTCCCGGGTATAATACCTGAATATGAGTACCGAGCCCTGTCATGTAGACGTCCGCCACGTACTTCTCGGCTCTGCGCTCCGCCATTAATCTTTTCGCAATCGCTGGTCCCCTTGCGACTGCAAATGTCACGAGTTTTATTTTGGGGTAGGCTTTTTGGAATTGCTCAATGGTCTTGCGATACTCTCCCCCTCCCACATAGACCATGACCTTCCCCTCTTTTTCGGCCGCCGCCATGGTCTTGTCCCATTCCACCTGCCAAGGCGGGTTTGCCTCAGCAGCACGAACAGGGATAGTCTCCAGGAAGATCTGCAAAACAAGCAACAGAATACCCAAACTTGTACCTCTATAGAGATATGCCAAAAGATGTCCTTTCATAAACGTGCCTCCTTAAGTACGCTGACATAGGGTCGAGATCTTATTAATGGTGTTACTGGCAAGCTACTCTTTAGTCTCCTCCCGATATAGCCCATGTGGTTCCAGGATGGGCTTGTCGTTTATCGAAAAGAGAATAGCTTCTTTGGAGGTTGGATTACCAAACCGGTGCCAGGCCCAGGGTGGCAATGCGAAGGTATCGCCTTGGGTCCATTCTATCCGCTCATCGTTCACCATAGAATATCCGCTCCCCCTAAAGACGTGGTAGACGGCAGAACTCGTGTGCCGGTGGACTCGAGTATTCTCCCCGGGACGCAGCAATTGAATCTGGCAGCCTAAAGAGGGAAGTGTAGGTCCACCATTGATCGGATTGACATAGTCCAGAACCACGCCGTCATAAGGATCCCCTTCTCCCTCAAGGGCGGCCAGCCTGGTTAAGGCCTGATACGTCTCTTCCCACCGGTAGATAAAAGGAAGACCAAAATTCGCCTCCGGTCTTGATCCGGCCGGGCGTAATCCTGCCATGGTTAGACGTTTGGTTGTATAGGAATCGGGTTTGGTGATCGGCTGCTTTCCATCCGGGTACGGATCGAAAAAGGAAAGATTGAGCAAGTCGACAAATGGCGCATCAAGGCCGTCAAACCAGATTACCGGTTCGCTTGTTTCATTGCTGTGCTCATGCCACATCATCGTTGGGGTAAGGATAAGGTCCCCTTCCTTCATCGGAATCTTTTCTCCATCCACCACCGTACAGGCCCCGTTCCCTTTGATTATAAAGCGAATGGCCGAGGCGCTGTGGCGATGAGTGGGGGCGCTCTCCCCCGAGCAGAGAATCTGCAGGCAGCCGTTAAGGGTGTGAGTCGTACCGCTTGGCAATCATGGATTCGTCAGCACCAATACGCGCCTTTCGCTCGCGCGGTCCATGTTGACGACGCTGACTGCTTCTTGCAGTAACGGGAAAACACGCTCCCATTTCCAGAGATAGGGTTGGGCTAGTGGGGTGGGCTCTTGCCGTCCGTCAGGACTGTCAGTGGAAACAATCTGCCACAGCGCCCTGGTGTGTTCTTTCTCCAGGCGGGAGTAATAATCTCGGGTCCTGTCTTTCATCCGCTGCTTCCCCCTGCGTTCAGCATTCAGCCTATGACCTAAAGATGATGGATGATAGCTGCTCAGAAAAGACTATCCGACAGCAAGCGATCATGTCAATCTGAGGTTGGCTTTCCCCCATTTCATCTTTCTCTTCTTGCTCACTGAATCTTTTAATCTTCACTTGCCAAATTACGTCATTCCCAGGTCAACCTTCTGTTGGAAAAGTGTACAAAAGTTGTATAATCCGCCGAGGCTTGGGGGCAAGATCCGAACACATCACACTCGAATTCAGGAGGGATTAGGATGATCGAGATGACGGCAGAGATGGCTGATAAAGCGGTAAAGGCGGCACAGGCCAAGGCAAGAGAGTTAAACGCTAACATGACCATCTCCGTCGTTGACGAGTCGGGGCGTCTGGTGATGACAGTGAGAGGCAATGGCTGTGGCTATTTCACAACAGATACCTCCCGTGGAAAAGCTACACTGTCTGCCGCCCTTCGCCGCTCGACAAAAGCAATGATTGAGAGAGGACCATCCGCCTTTATCCAGTCCTTGCCCGGCCTTCTGCCTGGCCAAGTACTCCCTAGCGGGGGGGCGGTGCCAATCTTCAAAGACGGGCGATGCATTGGA
>JACZXR010000563.1 GCA_022571535.1 Deltaproteobacteria bacterium
ACAGAACGCCCTGTACGTAAGTGCAGGGATGAATGTTCTGAAGTTCCCGAAGGGCAAGCCCTAAAGCCACGGACGTAAGTCCGTGGTACGGGGTTTACTGGCCTGCTAAACCGTCAGCTCCTGTGACATGTGATAGTATTTGTTTACCCCGTACCACCTGTCGAGAGCCTCTAGGTCGAACGACAGAACGCCCCGTGCGGAAGCGCGGGGATGAATGTTCCGACCTCCCTGTAGGGGCAGCGCCCCAAAGCCACGGACGTAAGTCTGTGGTACGGGGTTTACCACGAAGCACACGAAGATCACGAAGAATTTACAATCAAATTATATCCGCCCCTGAGGTTCAAACCCCGTGGTCGATATAACTTGAATGAACTACCCCGCAGCAAGCTGCGGGGAATTAACCCGTAGAGATTAAATTTACGCCATTTGCTGTTGACTATTTGCCATCTGCTAATTACTTTTTCCTAGGGTTACTTCCGGTGTTACCGGTGCAGACCTTGGTACAACGCTGATCTCGATATCAAGAGACAGTCGGATAGACATTAGGGTCAACTCGGGGGCCTAGTTACCCACTGAGACGGTCTTAGAGCTTGCTTCGCCTGGCCGGGCTCGTGGGTTTGGCTGTCCTGGGGTGGTGAGGCAGACAAAAAGGGTCCACCAGTGATGCTTGTGGCTAATGCTGCTGTGACCAGGGGCCCAAGATGCCCCTGCTGTTTTTCACGTCCTCGACATAGCCCGGCTACGCTCGCTCTGCAGGCAGTTGGCCGCGACGGGCCATTGCAGGGGAGATTTCTCGTAGGATTGGTGTTTCCACCCCGACTATCGACAAGGGCACAGGGTTCCGTATATGCCAGCCTCAGAGAATATTGTTGGTGGGTGAACCTTTTATCTCCACCATAGGGGTAGATCTGAATCGTTATAAAATATCAATAAGTTCAATTAGTTAGTTAGAATTACTAGAAATTACTCGAGATTAACAGAGACCATATAGTAAGGAAGAAAATGACTAATATGGGGGTACGACAATGGCTTTTGAGCTTTTAAATCCATCTGGTTTGGAACGTCCGGTGGGGTATTCGCATGTTGCCAAAATCACATCGGGAAAAATTGTGCTGGTTGCGGGACAGGCCCCGTTCGACGTTACCGGGGCTGTTATAGGAAAGGGGGATTTTGTTGCCCAATTTCAGCAGGTTATGGTTAACCTTAGAATGGCCGTTGAGGGGGCGGGAGGTCGCTCTGAACAATTTGCATCGCTTACAATGTATGTTACAAACGTGGAGGCTTATCTGGCTAACAAAAAGAAAATAGGGGCAGTCTATCGAGAGGTCTTCGGCAACACCTTTCCTGTTATTACCTTGGTGGAGGTTAAAAGTCTATATAACCCTGATTGCATGATCGAGATTTCAGGCATTGCTGTGGTCGATTAACCTCGGATAAGAATAAAAGATTGCTGCCAGGACCATCATCTGTGCTTAAAGTTTGGCCCTTTGAGCTCACTGGGGGATTGGCCTTAGATTATTGGGTAACCCCGCGGATTGCCACGGGTACAAAACCGATGGGGTTTCCCCCGTGGAGTCGCGGTCCATTACTCCACAGGGGGGAGAAGCGGCATCACTTCCCTTTGGTCGACCACGGGGTTCAAACCCCGTGGTCGATATAACTTGATTCGCTTGCTATTCTTTCATAAGAGCTAGGCTTGGCCAACAATTCATTTCCGTATACCGACACGGCTTGGGGATATTTTTTCCAATAGTGTCGAATTTTTGACAATATTTTTTTAAAAATGATTATTCGTGTCGCTCTAGGGGTGGCTTTTCATCGGAAATTCAACCGCTTAGTAGCGTGGCATGAAATTTGCTTTAAAAAATGACAATTCTGCTCCTGAGGTTTAACGCTATGAGGCAAATCGAAGAAATGCTAGGCAGTTCCCCTTTGACTGGTTTTGATGATGTGACCGAACAGGATATCATTCTCCTCTGGCAGTCTTTTAAGTCCGCTGGACTGTCGGGAGATGCAGCGTGGCACGCCATTATGACGGGAATAGCCTTAGATATGGCCTTTGCCCGCACTAGAAACCTACCTCAGATTGAGCAGTAAGAAGCCAGGCCTTCTATCCCACCATATCCATCATCTAGAACCCCGTTTTAGATCTTAGATTATTGGGTAACCCCGCGGCTTGCAGCGGGTTATCCTAGTAATTTGATTCAATGTAAACCCCGCCTCTTGAGGCGGGCACAAAGCCGATGGGGTTTCCAAAGGGGAGAAGCGGCAACTCTCCCCCTTTGGTCGAACACGGGATTTCAAACCCCGTGTTCGATATAACTTGATTTCACTTTGTGTCCTTCGTGCTCTTCGTGGTGATATTTCTCTCTTGCTGAAACA
>JACZXR010000564.1 GCA_022571535.1 Deltaproteobacteria bacterium
CCTTTGGTCGAACACTGGGATTCAAACCCCGTGTCCGATATAACTTGATTCGCAATACAGTCCTAGCTTGAGAAACCGATCTCCTCCCCCTCGAGCTATTTGCTGTATTGATAAAATGCCTGTCCAGTACTTTCGCCTAGCTGGCCCGCGAGGACCATTCTTTTGAGTAGAGGACTGGGTCGATAGCGGTCGTCTCCTGTCTCTCTCTGTAAACCCTCGAGCACTGCAAGCACCTCGTTGAGGCCAATCTGGTCGGCCCAGCGCAGGGGACCCAAGGGGTAATTGGTGCCAAGCCGCAGGCCTGTATCGATCTCTTCTGCTTCGGCTACGCCCTCGTCAAGACTTCTGACCGCCTCGTTAATGATGAGGCTTAGGATACGAGGGAAAATGAGCCCCGGCGTGTCCTTTGTCCTCACTGTCTCTTTTCCTAGCGCGCGAAAGAAACCCTCGGCCTCCTTCAGCGATCCCTCTTGAGTCTTTAATCCTCCTGCTAACTCTATCACCCTTTTTCCGTCAAGGGGATAGAAGGTTGCAAAACCGACCACCCTCTCGGGCCTGCTTACCCAGGAGGCGATATGGGTGGTGGACAGTCCCAGACATGAGGTTAGGAGAACCGAGGAGGGTGCCAGGACAGTGTCGCGCTTTTCTATGATTTTCCTTTTCCTGTCTTTGGATCCAGCGAGTGTCTCGACGGCGATGAAACTCGAAGCGGCGACCTTTTCGGCATCGGGGTAGAGCGCAGCATCGAACCCTTTGGCACGGCTGAGACGGTGCAGCTCTTCGGCCAGGCGGCTTCTGCCGATAATGGCAATGCTACTTTGACCCATAGTTGTAAAAGCCTCTCCCCGTCTTCCTTCCCAGTTGGCCCGCTAGAAACATCCTGTGTTGAATGGGACTAGGGCGAAATCTGGGATCGTGAAAAAATGCCTGATAGAGTGACTCCGTTGCCGTGAAGTTGATGTCGATCCCTATCAGGTCCATCAGCTCAAAGGGACCCATGCGAAACCCACCAGCATCTTTCATGATTCGGTCGATGGTCTCCACCGTGGCGTCTCCCTCTTCAAGGATGCGTAGTGCCTCGTTGTAGAAGGGACGGGCGATCCGGTTCACAATGAATCCCGGCGTGTCTTTCGTGCGCACAGGGGTTTTTCCCAGGCGGCGGACTATGTCGACCGCCTTCTGAATGTTTACGGGGTCGGTCTGCTCTCCCTGAATGACCTCAACCAGGGCCATGAGTGGAGGGGGATTAAAAAAGTGCGTCCCCAAGACCCGCTCGGGCCTCTTCGTTGCCGCCGCAATCGCGGTCACAGATAGTGACGACGTGTTGGTGGCGAGAAGACTCTCGGGATCACAAACGAAATCGAGTTTTTGGAAGATCTCCCGTTTAAGCTCAATCTTTTCCGGGGCCGCTTCAATAACCAGACAGGCCCCACTTAAATCTTCCAGCTTAAGCGAGCCGCTCAGGCGAGCCAGGATCCGCTCTTCCTCTTCGCGATCGAGCTTACCCCTCTCTCTACTCCTTTGGATAAAACCACGGATCCTGCCCAGGCCTTTATCGATAAACTCTTGTGAGACGTCGTAGACAACGGTCTCGAAGCCCGCCTGGACAGAGACCTGCGCGATCCCGGCCCCCATGGTCCCTGCACCTACCACGCCGATCTGTGAATGGTTAATAGTCATCAGTGAATCGTTACCGGTTTACCCCGTACCAAAGAACGCCCCCGCCCGTGAGTGCAAAATGAATGTCCTAGACTTCCCCGATGAGACGCGCCTCAAAGCCACGGACGTAAGTCAGTGGTACGGGGTTTACTTTCCCGTGAATACGGGTGCTCGCTTTTCGAGAAAGGCCTGGACCCCTTCATCGAAATCAGCAGTCCTTCCCGCTATCTCTTGGAGGTAAGCCTCATACTCCAACTGGTTTTCCAACTCTACCTTCAGGGTACGGTTGACCGCCCGCTTGATGAGGCCAATGCTTCGCGGGCCCCGGGCAAGCTTCTCGGCCATCTCGCGGGCCGTCTCTGGCAGTTGATTGGACGAGACGACTTTGGCTACAAGGCCGAGCCTTAGGGCTTCCCGTGCATCCAAGGGCTCTCCGAGCAGAAAGAGTTCCATGGCCTTGCTTAGACCCACAAGGCGAGGGAGAAAAAAACTTCCACCACAATCGGGGGCCAGACCTACCTTGACAAAGGCCTGGATGAAGCGGGCCTCTTCTGATGCGATGCGCAGATCGCAGGCCAGGGCCAAGTTGCACCCTGCACCGGCAGCAACCCCGTTTACCGCAGCGAGAACAATTTTTTCCGTGCGGCGAAGGCGGAGGATAATCGGATTATACTTTTCTCGCAGAGATGCCCCTAAAGAACCTCGCTGCTCCCTTGTCCGACT
>JACZXR010000068.1 GCA_022571535.1 Deltaproteobacteria bacterium
CTTCACCGGAGCGTCCCTTTTCTGCTGCCTTGCGGGTCTCCTCGTAAACCAATTCCACGTCGTTGCCGTCGATCACTTTTCCTTCAAAACCATAACCCTTGGCCCGATCAGCTACGTGTTTGATGGCGACACTCTTTTCCAGGCTTACGGTCATCGCATAAAGATTGTTCTCGCATATGTAGATTACCGGGAGCTTCCACAGACCGGCAAAGTTCATCGCCTCGTGGACTACACCTTGGTTCATCGCGCCGTCTCCCAGAAAGCTCACCACCACCTCTTTGCTGCCCCTGAGCATGGCCGCTAAAGCGGATCCTGTAGCGATGGGTACCGTGGCGCCGACTGTACCCGTGTTGCCGATAAAACCGAACGAGAGGTCCCCCATGTGCATCTTGCCCCCGCGCCCCTTAGAATATCCGTCGGCTCGTCCCATGACCTCACACATGAGCAGGTAGAGATCTGCCCCTTTGGCTACCAGGTGGCCTGTGCCACGGTGGTAGCTAGCGAACAGATCTGCAGACCCCAGGGCCGAACAGACCCCGACCGCTATCGCTTCTTGTCCGCGGTAAGAGTGGGTGCTCCCGAACATCGCCTTTTTCTGGTAAAGCTCTTCCAACTTTTCTTCAAAGGCCCGGATTTTGAGCATCATCTCCAGCATCTTTTTTAGTTTATTCGTGTCTACCATGAGGGTCCTCCTGGGTTACTCAAACTGTAGAATCGTTCTCCCCCGGTTTGCAAAAACTTATTGTGCTGCCTTGACTTCCCTCCGGCGAGCGTGAAGCACAGGCTCGGTATAGCCGTTTGCAGCCTCTCTACCCTTAAAGACGAGATCCAACGCTGCCTGAAATGACATGCTTGTGTTGTATTCGGAAGCCATGTTTCTATAATTCGGGTCATTCACATTTTGCCTGTCAACGATTTTCGCCATTCTCCCGAATGTCTCTCGCACCTGCTGTTCGGTCACAATCCCATGATACAGCCAGTTTGTGATGTGCTGGCTGGATATGCGCAGCGTGGCCCGGTCCTCCATCAACCCCACATCATGGATGTCTGGTACCTTTGAACAGCCGATTCCCTGGCCCACCCAGCGCACAACATAGCCAAGTATCCCCTGGGCATTATTGTCTAGCTCCTGTTGGATCTCCTTCGGTGTCAACTTCCGATCCAACAGCGGAAGCGTCAGGATATCATCCAGACTGGCGCGCTCTCTGCTAGCAAGCGCCGCCTGCCTTTTTGCTACATTGATCTTATGATAATGCAAGGCATGAAGTGTGGCGGCCGTAGGTGATGGCACCCAGGCCGTGCTCGCACCAGCTTCGGGATGCGCTATCTTTGTTTCTACCATCTCCGCCATTTTATCGGGCATGGTCCACATCCCCTTTCCAATCTGGGCTTTCCCAATAAGTCCTGTTTCGATGCCGATATCCACGTTCCAGTCTTCGTATGAGATGATCCATGGCTGCATTTTGATTTCTCCCTTAGGTAGCATGGGCCCGGCCTCCATACCGGTGTGGATTTCATCGCCGGTTCGATCAAGGAAACCTGTGTTAATAAATACCACTCTCTCTTTTGCCATGCGTATGGCTTCCTTCAGGTTGACTGTCGTGCGGCGCTCTTCATCCATAATACCGATTTTAAGGGTGTTTCTTTCAAGGCCGAGTGCATCCTCTACCCTTTCAAACAATTCTACCGTGGCCGCCGCTTCTTCCGGGCCATGCAATTTGGGTTTTACGATGTAGAAGCTGCCCGTTTTGCTGTTGGTGTATTTCCCGTTCCCTTTGAGGTCGTGCATGGCCGCCAACGTTGTGACCATGGCATCGAGAAACCCTTCGGGAATTTCATCGCCGCCTTCTGTCGTCACGGCATCGGTATACATGTGAATGCCGACGTTTCGAACGAGCAACATACTTCTGCCGGGTAGGGTCAGGGTTTTTCCATCGGGGGTCGTGAAGGTCTTGTCTGGATTCAACCTTCGGGTAGTCAGCCGCCCGTTCTTTTCGAAGGTCGCTTCAAGTGTCCCCTTCACGATGCCGTTCCAGTTGCTGTATATTTTCGTCTTGTCAGAGGCATCTACCGCTGCGACAGCATCTTCACAGTCTTCAATGGTTGTGATCGCGGCTTCCAGCACTACGTCTTTCACCCCCGCCGGGTGGTCTTTACCAACAGGGTGGCCCCGATCGATCTGGATTTCTATGTGTAGCCCATTGTTTCTGAGCCAGACACTGCTCAACTCATTGTTTTTCTCATTAAAGCCGACAAATTTGCTACGATCTGCCAATCCGACTAGGCGCCCATCGTTAAGCGTTGCGATCAGCTGTTTTGTCGTGCCGACGTCTTTGAGCGAGTATTGTGTGACATCAGAAAACTTACCTTGCTCAAGGCCTACGACTTCATCTAAGAATGCCTCCGTCTGGGCAACCACCCTGGTCCCCCGTGCGGGGTTATAGGTTTCTCCTCTTTCCACCCCCTTTTCTTCCGGGATCACGTTTGTTCCATACAGCGCATCATAGAGGCTGCCCCAGCGCGCATTGGCAGCATTTAGTGCAAAGCGGGCATTATCCAATGGCGCCACCAATTGTGGTCCGGATACCTGCGCTAGTTCAGCGTCCACATTTGCCGTGATCACCGAAAACTTTTCACCCTCAGGAACGAGGTAGCCTATCTCTATTAGAAATTTCCTATACTCCTTCTTGTCGATAGGTTTACCTTTTCTGGCCAGGTGCCAGGAGTCAATTTTCTTTTGCAGTGTATCCCGTTTTTCCAGAAGTTCGCGATTCTTGGGGGCTAAATCTTTAACGATCCTACCGAGGGACGTCCAAAATGCGCTTGGATCCACACCCGTACCAGGGGCAATCTCGTCCTGTACTAAATGAACCAGTCTTTCGTCTACTTTTAGTCCACCACCCTCGATTATTTTGACCATTGTTTTTCTCCTTCCATCTGGTTTCTTTTCCGATCAGCCAGAGAACAGGAACTTTCTTTTTCCTGGCTCCACGCCAAGAATTGAAAGTCGCCTCTGAAAACATGGGTGCCCCTCATGCCTTCGAGGGCCTCTGAGGCAACCGAAGAAACTGTGCTACCCCCTAGATTTGTGGTTTAAAAAGGAAAATACCCGATAATGACGTGATATTACAACCTCAGGCCTGCGTTCAAAGAGACCGGTGTGCTAGCCGAGGTTGCTGGGATGACGGCGTAGAGAAGAGATTCTTTTAGATAGCCTAGAGCCCCCCCCTCATTTTATAAAAAACCCTAGGGATTGGTTGGTGTAGTGAAAGAGCGGTCCCCAGTAGATGCCGAAGAAGACGGTTGGGATGGCGAGAATCAGGAGAAGGGGAAAGACGGTAGGGGTCATCGCTACCTCCTGATCCGTTGGTTCGGGGAAGTCGAGGAACATGGTTTTTACGATCAAGGCATAATAGTAAAGAGAGATCACGCTGTTGATGATCGCCACGACGGCCAGAAAATAGAACTCTCCCTTGATTACTGCAGCAAAGAGAAAGAACTTGCCCACGAACCCTGCCAGGGGTGGCAGCCCGGCAAGGGAAAAAAGAAAAATTGCCATACAGGTGGCAGGGACGGCTGCCCCACGCCAGGCAAGGCCGCGGTAAGCCTCGATATCCTCTCTCCCTGTGGCATTGGACACAATAATAACCACCAGAAAAGCACCCAGGTTCATGATGAGATAGACCACGATGTAGAAGAGCATTGCCCTGAGGCCAATGTTGTTAAGGACGACAAGCCCCATGAGAATATATCCGGCATGCGCAATGCCAGAGTATGCGAGGAGCCGTTTGACATTTTGCTGGCCGAGAGCGCAGAGGTTGCCGAGGGTCATAGTCACCATGCTGACCATAAGGAGAAAATGGGGCCACTCCACCCCTGGAATAAAATCCCAGTTCCCTCCCTCCCCGAGATGAGACACCGCAGGGAAGAAGAAGCGGATCATGATGGCCACGCCGGCGGCGTTGGATCCCACGGAGAGAAAAGCCGTAATCGGTGTTGGGGCGCCTTCATAGACATCGGGGGACCACATGTGGAATGGCACAAAAACGGCCTTGTAACCGAAACCCGATAGGATAAAGAGGAAGGCCATGAAAAGAGTCAGCCGATTGGCCTCGCCTTGATGAAGGACCTCCCGGATCACCGCGTAATCCAGACTCCCGGTCATGCCAAAGATCCAGCTCATGCCGTAGATCATGCTGCCCGAGGCCACTCCGCCATAGATGAGGTATTTAAGAGCGGCTTCACTGGAGCGGCGGTTGTGATGCAGACTACCGGTTAGGATATAGGATGTGAGACTTACCAGTTCTAAAGAGAGGTAGGCCATCAGGAGATTGGTCGAAGAGGCCATGAAGAACATGCCAAGGGTGGAGGCCAAGAGGACCGTATAGTATTCTCCCTGGTAGATCTGACGGATTTCATGACAACCCACCGACATCCAGATGACCAACAGGACGGCCAGTAGGGAGACCACTTTAAAAAAGAGGCTAAAGTTGTCCAGGACGACCATGCGGTGGAAGAGCCAACCTTCAGATGTGCCGTAAAGCTGGAGGGTGGCCCCGAGGGATAGCAGGCAGCCGAGCGCGGCGAATGGGGCAAGAACCCTCTTGTTCTGGATGACCAGGTCGAGGATCACGAGCAGAAGGACGGTCCCCGAAAGAATGATCTCGGGATAAAAGTATTTAAGGCTCTCAAGGTTGGTGAGATCCATAGGCCTTCAGGAAAGGTGCGGGATCACGATCTGATTCAGGTGATTGAGGGTGGAACTGATAAGATCGAGGACCGCGTGAGGATAGACTCCGAGGACGACCACGATGATCCCCAAAGGTACCAACGTAAACAGCTCCCTACCGTTAATCTCTGGTAGGCTCTGGTACTTCTCGTTGGGCGGACCTAAATAGACCCGCTGCATCGTCCATAGAAAGTAACCCGCAGTAAGAATGATCCCGCTTGCCCCTATCATGGCAAGCACTTGGTACCTCTCCCAAGCTCCCAGAAGGACAAGAACCTCAGAGATAAAACCGGAGAGGCCCGGTAGTCCCATAGAGGCGAAAAACGCCAGCGCAGTCACGCCGGTATAGATTGGCATCACAGTGGCTAACCCGCCAAAACCGTCGATATTGCGGTGATGGGCCCGGTCGTAGATCACGCCTACAAGGAGAAAGAGCATCCCGGTAATAATTCCGTGGTTGAACATCTGCAGGACCGCACCGTTAATTCCCTGGGGGGTAAAAGCTGCCATCCCCAACATGACATATCCCATGTGGCTCACACTGGAATAGGCAACGAGTTTTTTGAGATCTGTTTGCGCCATGGCACAGAGGGCACCGTAGATGATATTCCAGGCCCCCAAGGCCCCGAGGAGATAAAAGGCGAAGTCCGCTGTGGCGGCCGGCAACATGGGAAAATTGATCCGCAGTATCCCGTAGGTTCCCATCTTGAGGAGGACGCCGGCCAGTACAACGGATACTGCCGTGGGGGCCTCCACGTGAGCATCCGGGAGCCATGTGTGGAAGGGGAAGGCAGGGATCTTGATAGCGAAGCCGATAAAGAGGGCCATCCAGACGACGTGTTGAAAGCCCCATCCCAGCCAATCAAATGGCCAGAAGGAGATCACTGTGGTGCTGTACTTGCCGCTCTGGGCGATCAGTTTGGTCATGTCAAAGGTGTGGGGCTCGGTGGTGAAATAAAGGGCCAAAATGGCGAGAAGCATCAGGACACTGCCGAAGAGGGTATAGAGAAAAAACTTGATCGCCGCGTATTCTCTACGGGACCCTCCCCAGATCCCGATCAGAAAGTACATGGGGAGCAGCATCACTTCCCAGAAAATGTAGAAGAGAAAAAAATCAAGGGAAACAAAAACTCCCGTCATCCCGGTGTCGAGGAGAAGAAAGAGGGCAAAATAGCCCTTCACGCCCTTGTCGATTCCCCAGGAAGCGAAGATGGAGAGAAAGCAGAGAAGTGCGGTAAGAATCACCATAGAGATGCTGAGTCCATCAACTCCCACGAAATAATCGATGTTATACGCAGGGATCCACGCGACCTTCTGGACGAACTGAAACCCCGGTTCCGAACGATCGAAATTCACGAAGAGCCAGACGGAAAGGAGAAGTGGGGGTAAGGTAAAGAGCGCAGAGACCCAGCGTATCAGGTTGTGCCGTTCAGACGGCAAGAAGAGAACCGCTATCATCCCTGCTAAGGGGAAAAAGACGATAAGTGTAAGCACGCTTTCTGCCATCTCTTAGAATCTCCTCTTCGAGTCAGCCCGAGTAACGCAATTTAACGATGATGGCCAGGACCACAGCCCCTAGGACCACGTAAAGGTAGCTGTTGATGTTCCCGGTCTGGATTTTCCTGAACTTATCTCCCGCCCCAAACGTCGAGTCTGCGATCTTATTCACGATCCAATCGACCACATAATTATCGAACAGGCCATTAACCCAGGAGATAAAGGTCGTTGTCTTGGCCGAGCCATCGACGATAAAGTCGATGATATACTGATCGATCCAAGCCCCTACCCGGGAGAAAAAGAGCGTTCCACGGACGAAAGTAAATTGGTAGAGCTCATCGACGTAGTACTTTTGGAAGAGCAGGCGGTAAGGGACTCCAGCAGCCAGCGAAGAGAAGGTATCGGCCACAAGAGTCTTACGCAAATAGATCAAATAAGCGAGGGTGATACCGAATAAGCCGATTCCGACAGAGAGGGCCATTAGCAGAATCTCCATGGCCACCGGAGCATTCTCATGGCCTCCGGGAGAGCCGAACACTGGTTCGAACCAATGCTCGATACGGTTGGATCCCCCCAGGACTTCAGGCACCCCGAGGGACCCCCCGATCAGGGACAAAAAGGCCAGAATTAACAGGGGCAGCACCATTATTTGTGGAGATTCATGGACTAGTGACTGGGTGTGGGGATCGGCACGTGGAGAACCGTAAAAGACAAGGAAGATCTGCCGGAAGATGTAGAATGCCGTCAACCCAGCCGCGGCAAACCCCAGGGCCCACTGAAAGATGAGCCCATGGCTAAAGCTCTTCCACAGAATTTCGTCTTTGCTGAAAAATCCCGCAAAGGGCGGGATCCCGGCCAAGGCTATGCCGGCGACGAGATATGTTAAGTGCGTGTAAGGCAAACGCCACCTGAGCCCTCCCATCTTCTGCATATCCTGCTCATGATGCATTGCCTGAATCACGGACCCCGCACTGAGAAACAGACAGGCCTTGAAGAAGGCATGGGTAACGAGATGAAAGATCCCGGCTGAATAAGCTCCGGCGCCCATGGCAAGGAACATGTATCCCAATTGGCTTACGGTGGAGTATGCCAGGACCCGTTTAATGTCGTTTTGTACCAGGCCAATGGTCGCCGATAAGAAGGCCGTTAGCGCTCCGACCGTGGCAATCACAGTCAGGGTTGAGGGTGCAAGGGAGTAAAGAAAATTAAGGCGGGCAATCATGTAAACCCCAGCCGTGACCATGGTCGCAGCATGGATAAGGGCGCTCACGGGGGTAGGCCCCTGCATGGCGTCGGGAAGCCAAACATGGAGCGGAATCTGGGCTGACTTTCCCATGGCACCAATAAAAAGGAAGAGAGTTGCCAGGGTCACTACCCCGATGCCCCAGATTTCCAGGTCCTTGATGAGAGGGACGAACGTTTCGATTTCGCGAAAGGTCACCGTTCCGTGACCCGCCTTATCCAGGGACCAGTAGATGAGGAAGATTCCAAGTAGAAAACCGACATCGCCCACACGGTTGACGATGAATGCCTTGTTGCCTGCTCTTGTATTGACGTGGTCTCGATACCAGAACCCGATCAAGGCATAGGAGCAGAAACCTACCCCTTCCCACCCGATGAACATCAGGAGGAGATTGTCGGCCGTAACGAGAAGCAACATGGCGAATGTAAAGAGGTTAAGGAAGGCAAAATAACGCCAGTAAGCCTCGTCTTCCTGCATATAACCGATCGAATAGATGTGGATCAATCCCCCGACGCCCGTTATCACCAAAATCATAACCACGGACAGGGGGTCCAGCCAGAAGGCTACAGTCACATTCAGAGAGCCCAAGGAAATCCAGGTATAGAGGCTGTCGATCAAGAAGCGCTTCTCGGGGTCTAAAGCTAGAAGGTTAATAAATGCCCAGATAGAGAGAAGAAAGGAGATGACGACTGGGGTGCAGGCAACAAAACTGATTGCGCGTTTTCCGAATTGCCTCTGCAGAATTGCTCCGAGAAGTCCGTTGATCCCGGCTCCCAGTAATGGCAAGAGAACGATCCAGCGAAGGTAATCTGTTTGTATCGGGTGATCCATAGAGGAAATTGAATCGAGGCCTAATCCTTTAAATCCCTGAGCTATTCTTTCAGCGTCTCTGCTGCCTCCACATCGATCGTGTGAAAGATCTGGAAGATGGACAGAACAATCGCCAGGCCAATGGCTGCCTCGGCCGCGGCCAGCATAATGACAAAGATGGCATAGATTTGACCTTCTACGTTTCCGCTACTGAAATGGGAGAAGGCAACGTAATTGATATTGGCGGAGTTTAGGATCAATTCCACCCCCATGAGGATGCTGATCGCGTTGCGCCTTGTTAAGACGATGAAGAGGCCGAGGGTGAAGAGGATGCCTCCAATTACAAGATAGTGAGTGAGTCCAATCGCCATCCGGAGCCGCCCCTTACTCCTTGATCTCCTTGCGGGATAGAATCACCGCGCCGATCAGGGCCACCAGCAAAACCACTGAGGCCAGCTCAAAGGGGAGAAGGTAATTTTGTAAAAAGAGGTCGCCGATCTGAGCCGTCGTAGGGAGATAACTGGTCT
>JACZXR010000069.1 GCA_022571535.1 Deltaproteobacteria bacterium
AGTACACGAGATCAGGAAGAATTTCGCAAATCAAGTTATATCGAACACGGGGTTTGAATCCCCGTGTTCGACCAAAGGGGAGAGCTGCCGCTTCTCCCCTTTGGAAACCCCATCGGCTTTGTGCCCGCCCCAAGAGGCGGGGTTTACATTAAATCAAATTCACTTTGTGTCCTTCGTATTAATATTCTCTCTCGCTATAACCCGCTCTCTCTGTGAGAACGTTCAGCATCGGATGGCTCTCTTTTTCGGGACAGGCCCCCTCGGCTTCCACTTAGCCCACACTTGTGGTCAGGTGGAAGCCACCGGCTTATGACCAAAGGCCAGGATCAAGAGATGTCCTCTTCAAGGTGTCTTTGACGGAATCTCCCTTGCGGTCATAATAGAAAAACAGTTAAACAATTAGAAAGGCTTCAACACCCGAAAATCAGTGTCGATAATACTCGAGAGGTATCCTGACTTAAAGTGCCGTGAATAAAAAAATATCTCCCATGGAGGACTTTAATAATGGAAAAACTTGACGAGAAAGAGGAGAGCTGCTGCTCCATTGATTATGAGCATCACAAGGAGATCTTCGAGAGGCGGCGCCGTGCCTTTCTGGAACACCCGGAAGAGGCTGTTACCGTGCACCAAGCAAAAATCCGGCTGGTCAAAGACCACTTCAAAGAAGCTCAAGTCTCCGGCGGCTATATGATAGCGTGCGATGAGCCGACCAAGAGGGGCGGCACCGGAAAAGGTCCTGCACCTCTCCAGTACCTGGTCTCCTCAGTGGGATTTTGACTCCTCAGCCAACTGACGCAGTGTGCGTCGTACCTGGCCATTAGAATTGACAAGGCCGAGCTTACGGTCAGAGGGGAATTTGACCAGAAAGGTAAGTTCGGTCTAGCCGACGTCCCGTCAGCCTGCAAACTTTTCGTCTACGAGTTGACTCTTCAAAGCCCTGAAAAGGAAGAGCGCATAGTCGAGCTTTTGGCTGCTGTCGAGCGTTCTTGTTACGCAACCAATACCCTTCGAAATCCTGTGGAGGTCGTACCTCAGCTTAGACTGAACGGAAAGGAGGTTCCACTAAACTTAAAGTTTTAATTTAAATATTATCGTGAATACACCCTAATTCTCTGAGGATTTTTTGAGATATTATTTTAGGCAGCAAATCGCGATTTTTCCTTGTCACCTCAATCAGTTCAACGTCGTTTCTCCCCTTGAGCTGATCCAGAAAGCCCTTCCCTCTCTTGGCCACAGTGGCCAAGAGGTTCGACCTTGACGCCATAAGGTTAATGACACCCTCGCGGAACCTCTTTGACATTAGCTCCATTTTTCCAATCTCATCGATAACGTAAAGCTCCGCAGGGCTGTATTCCGGATTGATCCGGGAAAGAACAAGCCTTTCAAATTCCTCAACATGAATCAGGTATCTTCCCACCCTGGGTCCTCTGCCATACCCTATCGACGCCAGGGTTCCTTCCTCGCCGTCCAGGGTGCGGATCCAAAAGCCCCTTCTCTGTCCGCTGTCTCGTTTCTCTTCTGTGTAAAAACCCGCACATTTAATCCCGCCTAGGTCTCTCAAAGTACGGTGGATTATTGTTGTTTTGCCGATTCCGGGGCTACCGGTCAGGAGTATCCGCATGTCTAAGGACCCATCTCGCAATCTCGTCATGGCGAGGGAACCAGACTCCAGAAAAACCCTTCATATACTTCAGGACTTCTACCAGCATGGCCGCCATAAGAGGACGGCCACCGAAATGCGCATGAAATGTGAGATTGATCATTCCATTTGACTCGGTTCTATATAGATAGTCGAACGTATCCTTGTACACCTGGAAGAAGTCCCTTGGCGATCCCCGGAGAACCCTGTTATCAGTGAAATCACTATGCGGTATGACAACTACCGCCCCTCCGGCAGTAGTCAACACGTAGGGGAGGTCGCTATCGTTATAGTCTCCGTGCCAGAGAAACCGTTCCTCGGCCAAAAAATTCGCCGTCTGTTTTGTGGGCGTTGCCCGTGGACTCAACCAACCTACGGGCTTTACCCCAATAGCTCCTTCGATGATTCCGCAGCACCTATGGATGACTTCCCTCTCCTCTTCCGGCGTGAGGTAGCAGAGGAGCGTATCCTGGGTATAGGAGTGGCCAGCCACCTCATGTCCTCTTCGGTGGAGTTCCTTGACCGCTTCCGGAAATAGCTCCACTGACCTGCCACTGACACAGACTGTGGCCTGGATACCGAATTCGCCCAGGGTCCTCATAATCCTCCAGATCCCTGTCCTCCCTCCATATTCGGACCAGGAGATCCCGTGCCGATCCACCGTACCCTCCTTAAGGGGAGTGGTCATCGGCGAATAACTCGGCGCCTTACCCTCATGCCAGGTCTCAAACATGACCGTGACAAGGACCGCAATCCTTGCATCTCTATCCCAACTTCGAATCTCCATTGCTCATCTCCTTTGGCAGAGTTGTCACAGGCCTGTTATTTTAGAAAAGGCTAAAGGAATCGAATAGACTCCCATAAAGGGCCACGTCATCCCTTCTCAATCCCGAGCAGCCGGTACAGTGATAATTTTCCAGGCCCCGACAGTAGCAGCCCCACTCCCATTCCCAGAAGTGCCACATTGAACTCAATCCCATGCCCGACCCCACGGGCAAGCTGCCAGTTAATGAAAAAGCCATGGGAAAGGTGGGCCTGGATCATTGCCACAACCATAACAACCCCCAAAGTTGCAGAGGCAAACCGAGTTAAAAGGCCAACCGCTACACCAATGCCACAAAGTTCCCCTTTTTTCACGAGCCGGAGACAAATCTTTAGCCTCTATGGTCCTGGCAGAGTTTCGTGTCGCCAATCAGCAGCGCAAAGATTCCTTTTCCATCGAGCCTTCAAATTTTCCGTGGCTTAGAGAGATTGGTGACCTCCCCTCAAAGTTGTCTCCGACTTATCTGCGGCAAGCATTCCTCTCCTTTTTCGTCAATTTCCAACATCGTCCAAATCCCTGGAATGCCCTTTCACACAAGCTCAGCCCAAAGGCCGTACGAGGACTTTCTGTATTCCGCGCCAGATGCGAGTATTGCCACCAGGCCACACTATCAATGCGAGGATACGAATCCCTACCATTTGCAGATTGGAAACATTGGCTAGAGGCCGAAGAAAAGGACCTGGTCTGGGGAGCGCCCTTCTATACCAAGACAGGGATCAAACCCTATGTCCACAGGGCAGGCGCACGCGTACCAAGCTTGAGACGCGTCCAGCAAAAATACCCCTACTTCACCAACGGTTCATCACGGTCCCTGAGGCATCTTCTTTCACGATTTCGCCACAAGGGGCTCACCGCCTGGCACCACTACGAGCCACAATGGGATCAGGCCGAAGCCCCGGATGCCAAAGTGCTCACATCCGACGAAATTGACGCTCTAGAAGAACTCCTGCGCTTCTTTTAACATCTCGCATGCTGAAGTTTACCCCGCCCTCTCATGGCGCCAAAGCAAAATAAAAATCATGACGTGGGTCACCAACAATGCAGGAACTATCATCGCACGGATAAAATAAGTCGCACCAAATTGTCCGTCAGGGACATGACGGAATCCCTGTTAGACTGCATTGAGCAGGTCCAGCGATCCTTCTATGTTGAAGACCCACACCAGTGGGATTGCTATAGCCCACCGCAGTCGTAGCGCCATTATCGCAATCAGTGCGAGCAGTGCCGCAAGCAGATCACCATATCCAGCAGGAATCGCAAAACGGGAATCCAAAATCTCCGACGTAACGCCCGGAATCAGGAAAGCCAACCCAATGTAACGGAAACTGTGAAGAAGCAAGTGCGGTGTAAGGGCGTTGGCACGAGGCATGCCAACCAGTTGTGGCATAACATGCCATTTAGCGATAAGACTGTAGGACAGCAATCCTAAGACTATGCTGAGTGGTAGAATGGTGCCTATCACCATTTCGATAGACCTCCTTTACTTCAAGATTTTTATCTAGACAAATGACCCATAGATTAACCCCGATCCGACAAAAATAGTCAGTCCATATGCAAACCTGAGCCGATGCTTCGCGAGTTGCCGACATATTGATGTGGGTCTGTAAGTATAATAATGATGAGTTGCTGATTCTTGGTACGAACAGCTTTTCGCATAGATCCCAGACTCATCAGGGCTGATTTCTTCGCCTGATTAATGTCGGATCGGGGTTAACACTTATAGAGGATTACTTATCCTTTTTCACACTAGCATGGTCGCTAAAGCGTAAATTCTCCCATTGGACTCCGTCCAAAAGCATAGGGACCAGCCCTTCAAAACCTACCGCAGGAGATTGGAATCTCCGTGCTCTGTGAATTGACACAGAATTCCGGCATGGGGTAGTCTTGGCCTGACCACCAAGAGGTCATCGGCAGACGGTGGACAATACACACAACTGTGTCGACTTTGATGGCCAAGGGACGAGTTTCGGAGAGAATTTATCAAAAGCCTCAGTAAGCTCAGCACGGGTTTTGGATGCCAGGTTTTCTGTCGCTGCTATTTTCATCTCTATAAATAGAGGGGGGGGTTTCCATGGAGAATTTCGATCGGACACTTGTCATCGATGCAGACGGGCACGTCAACGAGGGAGATGTAGATCTCAAGTCCCGGTTGCCCGAAAAATTACGTGCCCTCGCGCCAGTGCGCATAAGAGACAACCGTGGTCGCGCGCGAATTCTCTTGGAAGGAAGGATCTGGCCGAATGCCGAGGGACCCGGTCCCGGGGTCTCCGGACCTTTCAGCGACAGGGTCCAAAAAGGTCGCCCAGGCATGACCGACCCTCACGAGAGGTTGAAGGACATGGACCTGGAAGGTATTGACGCCGCAGTGATCTTCGGCACGCAGATTGCCCTCACAGTGAACGGCATCATGGACAAAGGGCTAGCTGCAGCGCTCTGCCGGGCCGTTAACGAATGGCTTCTGGAATACTGCTCCGCCGATCCAAAACGCCTCCGCGCCGTTGGCCTGATCCCCTGTCAGGATCCTCCAGCTGCTGTGCAGGAGCTCGAATACCTCGCCCAACGAGGGGTCACCTCAGCGATGCTTCCGACGAACGTCTACGGAAGGAATTTGGGTGATTCTATGTTCGACCCGATCTATGCCACCGCGCAGGAGGTCGGCATGCCCCTGTGTGTCCATCCCCAGACTGGTCATGACGGAATACCCGGCGTCTCAGGGGTCATGGGGGCCGGGAGTCGGCGGTTCTTCAAGTACGTGTACGTCCACATGACCGCCTTTCCATTCGAGCTCATGATCGCAATGATGCACATGATCGGTGAGGGCGTTTTCGACCGTTACCCTCGCCTCAAGGTCGGCTTTATGGAAGGAGGCGCGGGCTGGCTTCCATTCTGGATGGAGCGATTGGACGAGCACGGGGAAAAGCTTGCGCCGCAGATGCCCCAGCTCAAGCGGAAGCCAAGCGAGATTATCCAAAGCAATCAGCTTGTACTCAGCTGTGAGTCTGAGGAAACCGGGCTCGACCGTGTCCTGAATACTGCCGGGCCAACGAGCGTACTCTACGCCTCTGACTACTGCCACTGGGATTGTCATTTCCCCTATTCCGTCAAGGATATCCTCGACGCGCAGGATCTGAACTTCACACAGAAAGAGTGCATTTTGCACCGCAATGCGATCGAGTTCTTCACCCTCAAGAATCTCCCGGCCCCAAGAGCCATCAAGATCGCAAGGCGGAGCTGGGGGCAGGATCAGGGCGCAAAGGCGGCAGTGGGACAGGGAGCGGACTTATGATACTATTTCCAGGATCATGACTGAGGCACCCGCCTCAAACCCCATAGTTTAACAGGAGGACCGTTGTGACTAAAATCCTCAGCAACGAATACACGGCCAGGAAGGGCGATGTTAATCTATACATGTTCCGAAAGCGCCTTTCGGGGGTCACCGAGTCCGATCTAAAGTCAAAACCCTTACTGTTCTTAGTGCATGGTTCATCGATGTCGGCGCGCAGTAGCTTCGATCTGACGGTGCCGGGCGGTAACAACTACTCTTTGATGGACGTCTTTGCAACCTACGGCTTTGATGTGTGGACCATGGACCACGAAGGCTACGGGCGCTCCAGCCACACCAATGGAAACTCCGACATCGCCTCGGGTGTGGAGGATTTGAAGACAGGGACCGAGCTCATAAGAAAGGAAACCGGCATCGAGCAGTATGCCTTTTTTGGGCAGTCGTCTGGGGCGCTTCGTGCCGCCGCTTTTGCAAACGCCTGTCCTGAACGGGTGGAGCACCTGGCACTGGCCGCTCTTGTCTGGACAGGTAAAGGCTCGCCGACTCTATCGAAACGGCGTGAGCGATTGGAGGAATGGCGAACGAAGAACCGACGCACGGTCGACCTGGACTTCTACAAGAGCATCCACAATCGTGATAAACCCGGGCTGTCAGACCCCGCTGTCCCAACAGCCATGGCCGAGGCGGAAAGGCCATACGGCGGAACGGTTCCCACCGGAACGTATTTCGACATGTGCGCCAGGCTACCATTGGTCGACCCTTGTAAAATTCAGTGTCCGGTATTGATTATTCGAGGGGAACACGATGGGATCGCATCGAATGAGGATGTGATCGCCTTTTATAACAAGCTTCCGAACAACGACAAGCAATTCATCACCTTGTCGGCGCAGGCCCACTCGACACAACTCGGGATTAATCGTCACCGATTCTGGCACGTGTTGAACGCATTCCTAACCATACCGCCCAGGCGGGACGGCCTGGTGGTGAAAGAGGCTCGCACAGCCTCCGGCTGAGATTACCAGTAGCCAACGGCTGTTGCCCGAACGCTGATGGCTGAAGGAAGGTCCTATTATCAACCCTGAAGCTCGCATCGGTCTCATCATTCCGTCCACTAATCGTCTGACGGAGCCCCAATTCCAGAAGTACACCCCGGCCGAGGTAGGCGTCCACGTTACTCGGTTGCGAATGACCGGCAAGTGGCACCGGCCTCTTCCGGAACTCAAGGGATCCATTGCAGAGGCAGCTCGCGCGATCTCCGATACCAAACCGGCAGTCATCGTCTTTCACTGTACCGCCACCTCCATGGAGGAAGGTCTGGCGGGTGAGGCTCACATAGTTGAGGAGATCCAGAGGAGTAGCGGATGCCCAACCATTACGACGGGCCAGGCAGTCAGAGAAGCGTTGAGACATTTGGGAGTAAAAAAGCTGGTCCTCATAAGCCCTTACGTGAAAAAGACAAACCAGCTTGAGCACCACTACATGCGAGAGGCGGGCTTTGAGGTGATTCATGATCTTGGGCTCGGACTCTTCGGTGGCGATCAGTATATCACTGTAACGCCCGAACGCTGGAAAGAAATCGTGCTTGAGAATGCCCGCCCTGAGGCCGAAGGGTACTTTCTTAGTTGCACCAACACGACGATGATTGAGGTGATCGAGGAATGTGAGCAGCGTCTCAATCGACCGGTTGTCACGAGCAATCAGGCCACCCTATGGGCCTGCCTGCAAAGGCTTGGCCTTGCCCGGTATATCACGGGCTTGGGCCGTCTGTTCAAAAACCACGAAAATCAAACAGTTGCTTAAGGAGTTCATTAGTAAGTAGCCATCAGGCGACCGAGGGGCGAGTCCTAGAGAGCGCGGGCAGACGAACAGTGAGGTTGCGTTCTGGCCCGGGCTGTGGGAATAGCCACCCTTGGAGTGGGTGAGGTGCTGGCCGTTGGGCTGAGCTCACGACGAAGCCACCAAGGCACCGGCTCATTGACCGCGCTCGGACCTGTCTGCGTGTCCGCACAGGCAGGAGGTCTCGGCTCGACGGATGCCAGCTTTCAGTAAGATGTCAGTCGACAAGATACAAATGAACTGATTAATAGTATAAATCTTAACTAGAGCTTCTCGGTAGAACTTCCCGATAGAAAGAGGCTTTCTGAACCGTAGAAAATCTCGTAGGACACTTGTTTTGCAGTCGCCATTACCAAAAAGGAGAGAATATGCCTGGTGTAATTGATGCCGACACCCACGTCTCGGAATCGGAGAGTATGTGGAAGCTTCTGGATAAGAAAATGCACCACCGAAGGCCGGTGATCGTATCGGTCCCTGAGGATACCCTATACGGAATTCGTAACGCCTTCTGGTTGATCGATGGAAACATCTTCCCTAAGCCCGCCGGCAAAGGAAGCTTCAGATTAATTACACCTTCGGCATCCAAGTTGGAATCCTCGAGAGGAGATATCCATATTGCATGCCGGGAGATTACGAATCCAGAGGCCCGGCTCAGGGATATGGACAGACTGGGCATTGAGACCCAGGTGATTTACCCCACGCTGTTCCTGGTCTATCTCACGGACGATGCCGAGCTTGAGGTCGCCCTGTGCAAGGCTTACAACAGGTGGATGTGGGAGGTCTACGCAAAAGGACAGAACCGGTTGAGATGGGTCTTGGTTCCTCCGCTACGGTCCATCGAAGAATCTATCAAGGAAATGAGGCTGGCGAAGGAACATGGAGCCGTAGGGGTATTCTTCCGTGGGCTTGAGAGAGACCTGACATTGGATAACCCTTACTTCTTTCCGGTCTACGAGGAGGCCAGCAGGCTCGATCTGCCCATATGCATTCATACGGGGTCAGGCGCCCCAATACTCATTGGCCTATTCGACGTGGAGCGCAACCACTCCTTCGCCCAAGGAAGGGTTCTCCCTTTGATTGCATTCAGGGACATCGTCGCCAACCAAATCCCCGAGCGCTTTCCCGGCCTCAGATTCGGTTTCATCGAGGCCTCGGCGGGATGGGTCCCTTTTCTCCTTCATATCTTGAGAAGGCTTTTGGCCGACCG
>JACZXR010000565.1 GCA_022571535.1 Deltaproteobacteria bacterium
CTTCTCCCCCTCTGTGGAGTAATGGACCGCGACTCCACGGGGGAACCCCATCGGCTTTGTGCCCGCCTCAAGAGGCGGGGTTTACATTGAATCAACAGAGGATCAACTGGTTCACAACATCACTAATCATCTCGCACGATACCGTTTACTTATTACTTCTTACTACAAGGAAAAGAGATTCATCATTAATTCACCGCGATAACTTCCGTGGTCCTGTTTTTGACGAATTGAACCTGCTGATTATTCACAAGTTAATGAACAGGTTGGCACAGTCTTTGCTCTCCCAAGACCCTAAACGAAGGACTCAATGAAAGGAAAATATATGACTATCCATCACTGGTTCTACACATTCTTAAGCAGCACCGTCTTTGTCTTTGTCATAGGAATCACCAACACGGGTAATGCGAACCGGTTAGAGACCGAAGCTGCCATGAACCTTGTGGCCGAGGAAGAACTCAATGAACAGGATCCGTGGGAGCCGTTCAACGATCAGGTCTTCTCGTTTAACCGCGAGGCCGACCGCCTCCTTCTGAAACCCATCGCAACGGGTTATGACTGGGTACTCCCCGATCCCGTGCAGAGCAGCGTCGGCAACGCCCTGGATAACCTCGATGTGGTGCGGCGATTGACCAACAACATTCTCCAACTTAAATTTGCCGGAGCCGGTCGTGAATTGGCTCGATTCACGATCAATAGCACCCTCGGCATCGCCGGCTTGTTCGATGTGGCAAAGGGCGAATTTGGCATCGAGCAGGCCGACGAGGATACCGGCCAAACTCTTGGATTCTATGGCATTGAGCCCGGCCCTTACCTGATACTGCCGTTTTTACCCGTGACAACGGTCCGCGACGGGATCGGTTTTATTGCAGACACGGCTATGAACCCACTCAACTACTTCATCCCGATCGGCGCCACATTGGGCAAATCAGCCACAGACACTGTCAACGAGCGATCCGTCAATCTCGATGAGTTTCAGCGTGTGGAGGAGACGACTATTGACCTCTATAGCGCCGTGCGGAATGCCTACTTACAAAGGCGGGAAGCAGCTATTTTGGAATAGGTTCACCCTACGCAACTGAATTCCCGTTCGGCCACCCTTCCAACCCCATCGGGTGCTTCCTTACATTGTCAGGGCTGAGCCATCCTCCTCGTTGATGTTCCTCGGCCCTCCAGCCTTCATCCCTCTCGCAAACGCACATACCTTATGCAGCCGAGGGGCAGGCCCTCTCGGCCTCCTCTGAGCCCATACTCCTCGCAAGAGAGCCCGGATGAGTTTGACATCCAGTGACCAGAGGCCTTAGGCTCATTTGAGAAATCAAGTTAAATCGACCACGGGGTTTGAACCCCGTGGTCGACCAAAGGGAAGAGCTACCGCTTCTCCCCTTTGGATACCCTATCGGTAATGTGCCCGCGGCAAGCCGCGGGGTATCCTTCATAATCTAAAAAGTAACTTTATATTTTAGATAAGGGAGGGTTCTGAAAGATGGCATGGATCAAGGTCATCGATGAGCATGAAGCCGAAGGTGAACTCAAAGAGGCCTACGACTTCATCAAGAGCCAGCGCGGAAAGTTCGGCAACGTTCTCAGGCTTCACAGTCTGAACCCGAAGGCACTGCGCCTGGGAGCGGACTTCATGTGGTGGCTCATGCGTGGTGAGTCTGGTGTGAGCACGGCCCAGCGTGAAATGATTGCAACAGCCGTCTCTGCCACTGCCAACTGCCGTTATTGAACCGTCTCGCACGCAGAGTTTCTGCGTAAGGAAGGCGGCAACGATCTGGCGACCGAGAACATCAAAGTCGACTGGCGGCAGGCAGACTTAACTGTACCGGAACACGCCATGCTGGAATACGTTGAAAAACTGACACTGACTCCGAGCCAGATGACAGAGGAAGATATACAGAAGCTGCGAAAGGCTGGTTGGACAGACCGGGATATTCTGGATATATGCCAGGTTGCAGCCTATTTCAACTACCGTGTGCGCATGGCTGACGGACTGGGAGTGGATCTCGACGAGGCATACCATCAGAGCGCACAGAGGAGTCGGGAACGCGCTCGAGAGGAGGCAACAAAACTCAGTAAGGAGCTACCTCCAGATCGATGGCATAAACCCCAGGAAAAAAAGCACGCATAGATTCAATGTAAACCCCGCCTCTTGAGGCAGGCACAAAGCCGATGGGGTTTCCAAAGGGGAGAAGCGGCAGCTCTTCCCTTTGGTCGAACACGGGGATTCAAACCCCGTGTTCGATATAACTTGATTTCAGAACAGATTAGCACCAGAGACTATTTAAGTGAAGGTTCGCCTTTATCCTAAAGCGGAGGCTGCACAATGAGGCTTGTCATTGCCGGAGGGACTGGTTTTATCGGTTCGGCCC
>JACZXR010000566.1 GCA_022571535.1 Deltaproteobacteria bacterium
TAGATATAGACCGCAAAGACCAAATAAACGAAACAGACCAAACGAACTCGATAAACCCCATCAACTAAACCAAAAAAACGACGAAACAAACCAGATAAACCAAACGAACCAGATGGACAAAATCAACCAGATAAACCAAATGGACGAAACGGACCAGATAGACCAGCAGACTAGATAGACCAGAATAGGAGGTGGGCGGCAAGATTGGCGTAGATACCGGCTACAACATCATCCATCATAATATGGATGGCACCCCTTTTTCGCTGAAAGAATGATGCCGGGAATGGTTTTCGAATATCAAAGATACGGAAAAAAACGAACGAAAAGAGGATAAAAAGCAGGTTGCCTTGGTAGACGGGAGTAACAAGGGCAATCCACTGACCGGCTACTTCATCTAAGACCACAAAGCCAGGATCAGGCTCATGAGAGTTGATTAAAATCAAAACCGCCGCCCTGGTCCCAGCCACTATAAGAACCAGGGAAGCCATAATGAGAATGATGTTTTGCTGTAATGACGGGAGGAAGTAATAGAGAGCCGCTGCGATCGCACTGGCAACGGTCCCGGGGGCGCCAGGCGAGAACCCAACGTATCCAAAGCTGCCAATGGCAATGGCCCAGCGTGGGACGTTCCGGTATTGCCCGGGTAGAGGCCATTTTTTCCATGGCATGATATTCAGCCACCCGCACTGTTCCACGACCAGAAAAGCACCGACTCCTTGATATCTCCATGGTGCTCCCTGCCTCTTCGGCAGGGAAAAAGATCCCGGCTGAATCTTCCGAGATTCTGGTCCGTTCCATCACGGTGGAGCGTCACGGCCCCTCGTTCACTTTCGGATCGGGGCTAACCCAACTTCTCCAGGATAACCTTGACCTCATGACGTTTTCCTTCCCGGAGAATCGTCAACGTTACCGTCTCCCCGATTTGGTACCGTTCGAGGATAAGATACAAATCGTTCACCGAATCGATCTGCTTTCCATCCATGGCAATAATGACATCGCCAAGGATCAACTGGCCGGTAAAATCACGCCGTGTCGGACGGATGCCCGCCTTGGCCGCCGCCTTCCCTGGCACCACCTCCACGATCAACACTCCGGGCAACCCCAACTCCTTGGTCAGCTGGTCCCCAGCCACCTGCACACCCAGCCCGGGACGGATGATTTTTCCATAGCGAATTAACTGTGGCACAACCCGGTTCACAGTATCGACGGGGATGGCAAATCCGATTCCCACAGAGGCACCCGAGGGGCTAAAGATCTGCGTGTTCACGCCAATCAGACGACCAGCGCTATCGAGCAAAGGGCCACCGGAGTTTCCCGGATTAATGGCCGCATCGGTTTGAATCACGCCTTGGATCGGACGACGGGTCACAGACTCGATCTCACGACCCAGAGCGCTGATGACCCCTGTAGTCAGCGTCTGATCCAGTCCGAACGGATTGCCGATGGCATATACCTTCTGCCCCACCCGCAAATTATTAGAGCTCCCGATGGGTATCGGCCGCAGCCGACTCTTGGCCACATCGATCTGTAGCACGGCCAGGTCCTTGTCCGGAGCTACTCCAATCCTGCGAGCCTTGAGGGTCGACTGGTCCGACAGTGTCACTTGGGCGACATCGGCATTCTGAATAACATGAAAGTTAGTCACGATATGCCCAGCATTGTCCCATACAAATCCAGAACCAGTTCCCTCAGGTATTTCCAACAAGTTAAGGGTAAAAACATCCCGTTGCACCGTGAGCGTCGTAATGTTGACTACCGAAGGTGAGGCCTTACGGAATAATGCAATAGTCAAACTCTCTTCGACAGACAGTTTTCCCCGCGGCGTGATTTCACGCGGGGCTGCAAGGCCGTAAGACCCCTGCCCCCAAAACTGCCACACCAGTAGGCCAACCAGGACCGAAAGAACTAACAGAGGCCAAAGATATGCTGCCAATGCGTATCCTGGCCGATTGCGATTGTGAGTAATCACCTTCTGCAACTCCCGTGAATCCACTAAGGTAAAGCACATTGGTAAAACGTTATGGACACGCAAGTGCCGTGCTTCTACGTGAGAATATCTTCGGACCCGAGGACTGTCAACATAACAATAGCGTTAACCCCGATCCGACAAAAAAATTCAAGCCATATGTGATCCTGAGCTGATATCGCATGCTTTGCCGACATATTGACACTGGGTTCGTAAGTACACTAATGGTGAGTTGCTGATTTATGACACAAAGGGGCTCTTCGCTACGATCCGATGCTCATTAGGGCTGATCACCTACGCTGATTAATGTCGGATCGGGGTTAATAGAGAATAGTGAATGGTTATCCCCGATCCGTAAAAAATAATCGAGGCATACCCCGTTTGGAGAAACATATGGCAGCAA
>JACZXR010000567.1 GCA_022571535.1 Deltaproteobacteria bacterium
CGGTTTGATCAGGTGCTCGATCCTCGAGGAATAGACCACCACCGATTGGGCAGCCAAAGGGGTCACATGGAGACCCAGTAGGGCCCAAGCCAATAAGAAGAAGGCAACAGCGGATTTCCCGGCCTGATCAAATTTCATCGACTTCCTCCTTCGCGTCGGCTTGATTTTTTCAATCCGGTGAAATATGATGGCCTCGTTTGTGGGGACCAAGATTCGAAGCAAAAAATATTTTATTTCGGTCCTCGAATCAATAATATTCGATTAGTCGAAAATAGCAAGTTTGTCAATCCTATGAACGATTCTAAAATCACACCAGCCCTAGAGGATTATATAAAAGCCATCTATATCCTGGCAGAGGAAGATCGGCCGGTCATCGCTGCAAGGGTTGCAGAGGAGATAGGTGTTTCTCCCTCGACCATGTTCAGCGCCCTACGGCGCTTGGAGAAGGAAGGCTATGTCAGGGTTGAGCACCGCAAGAATATTCATTTAACGTCCAGGGGTAAGAAAATTGCTGAGACCACCCTGCGACGCCACTATTTGACCGAGAGGTTTCTGACTGACCTGCTTGGTCTAGACTGGGTAAAGGCCCATCAGGAAGCCCATCGTCTGGAGCACGCAATCTCAACAGAGGTTGAGGAAAAGCTGGCAGAAATCTTGCACTACCCTACCACCTGCCCACACGGCAATCCCATCCCGGACGAAAAGTCACCCCATCCACGCCGGAGAGGGCTTCCCCTGGATTCTATATCGGCCGGCCGAGAGGTGGTCTTCCAGTGCATCAGCGAGATAGGGGAAAGAGATGCCCGTCTCCTCGGCTTCTTACTGGAGCACAGGCTGTTACCAGGGGCTACTGTTCAAGTCCTCGATGTCGCCCCTTCTCTTGGGATCATGAGTCTCAAGGTAGGAAAGGACAAGTTCTCTATCGGAATCGAGGCGGCTAAAAAAATTCGTGTCATCTGAGGTCGGATCAATCCTTTGTTGCCTCTGCCAAAAGGTTAATCAGCTAATGAAGCTCATCTAGGAGAAACAACGTCATGCTCGCTCAGAGAATACTATCGGTGGAAAGATCTCCGTTCTACAGCATCATGGACCTGGCAGCAAAGAGATCAGATTGTTTGTATCTTCACCTTGGGGAACCCGACTTTGATACTCCACCCCATATTGTTCAGGCTTGTCAGAAGGCGCTCGCCGGCGGCTCTACCCATTATACCCCCGACCGCGGCATCCCCGAACTCCGACGGCTCATAGCAAAAAAGATCCAAACGGAAAGTCACGTGGGGTACAGCTTCGAGGATGAGATTCTCATCACTGCGGGAGGGCAGGCAGCTCTCCACACCGCCATTATGGGCACGGTCAATCCGGGGGATGAGGTCGTGCTGCTATCGCCTTACTACCCTCCTTATCTTGCGAATGTCCTGCTGGCGGGTGGCGTCCCGATTGTTGTTCCAATGAAAAGTGAGGAAGATTTCACCCCTAACCTTGAGATCATTGAGCGGCACATAACGAAGAAAACCAAGGCACTTGTCCTGCACTCGCCCAATAACCCAACCGGGAGCGTTTACGGAAAAGGGGCCTTATCTCAGCTGGTGGACCTCGCGGTGAGAAGGAATTTTTTTATCATTTCGGACGAGGTTTATGAAAAGTACATCTATGGGGATCAGGTCCACTGGAGCCTGGTCTCATTTCCAAACGCCAAGGAGCGGGTGATTTTGGTCAACAGTTTTTCTAAGACCTACGCGATGACGGGCTGGAGAGTAGGCTACATTGCTGCACCTCGCGAGACCTTGCTCCAATTTCTCAAGTATCACCACACCGTCAACATCTGTGCGAACTCCGCAGCCCAAGAGGCGTGTGTGGCCGCCCTCGAAGGTCCACAGGGCTGTATTCAAGAAATGGTTGAAGAATACGACCAGCGCAGACAGTTTCTTATGAAGGGGCTCAACGGTATTCCAGGTATCCGGTGCATCCCCCCACGGGGGGCCTTTTATATTTTTGCGGATATTCGGGAGCTAAAAATGGCCTCTCTGGACTTTACCAAATACCTGGTGGAGGAGGCTGGAGTGGTCACGGCCAACGGTTCTGGGTTTGGCACAGACGGGTTCATCCGCCTCTCCTACGCGGCCCCGATGGACCAGCTGCGCGAGGCCTGGAGACGGATGCAGCTCTTCCTCGAACGCGCGTGAGCGCCGAGACGGTTCTGGGCTGTGGGCGTTCCGGTTTTTCGTCTCCCCCGTCTGACTTCTATCTCCTGACTTCTGACTGCTTGGAGCCTACGGGATCATGCGTAGCCGCCGGCTGTGGGGGAGGAACGGGCGAGTGGCGATCTGTTCTGTCCGGGCCGAATCCCAGCGTCCTGGAATCCGCGCGTC